>JAISGZ010000084.1 GCA_031262845.1 Propionibacteriaceae bacterium
TGACCGAGTCGGATGTCAGCCGGGCGGCTGGCGGTCACCGCGATCCGGATCGAGTCCGGCGGACGATGAGTTCACTGGCCCGGAATATCGCCACCGAAGCCGACAACACAGTCATCATGCGGGATACGGCCATTGACGATACGGCGGTCAGCCGGAGCACCGTCTTGGACTATCTCCAGGTGTTGGAGCGGTTAATGATCATTGAGAATCTGCCGGCCTGGCGGACGCATATTCGCTCGGCGGCGACGTTGCGTAAGGCCCCTAAACGTCATTTCTGCGATCCGTCGGTGGCCTGTATGGCGCTGGGATTATCACCGGATCGGTTGTTGGAAGACCTGGAATATACCGGTTTTTTGTTTGAATCGGCGGTGATTCATGATTTGCGAGTTTACGCCCAGGCGCTCGGTGGCCAGCTTTATCACTACCGGGATTCGAACCGTTGGGAAGCGGACGCGATCATCGAATTACGCGATGGCTCCTGGGCGCCAGTCGAAGTGAAACTCGGTTTTGGCGCCGTTGGTGAAGCTGCCGCCAGTGTTAGCCGCGTCGCCGATAACGTCGATCAGTCCAAGACCGGCCCGCTGCTCGGCAAACTTGTCATCACGGGTTCTGGTTTTGCTCACCGGCGGCCTGACGGGGTGACTGTGGTGCCGCTGGCCGTGTTGGGACCGTGAGCACTTCGTTATCGCTGACACAACCCAGCAACGGATCGCGCCGGTTCGTCAAGCTGCTCCGTTCGTGCTCAGTGGCCAGTTTTCGATTCCTCACCGGTCTCGGTCGTCGGTCGAGTTGGTTTCCACTTCAATGAGTTTGCTTTTGCCGTAGTGGACTCACTATTCCAAGAGAAAGGGGAGGGATTTTCCCAGTGCAAGCAGGTGGATTTCTCCACATGTTGGAGGTGGAGAAATCCACACCTTGAGCGCGAGCTTCGTCATCTCTCGGGCTCCCCGGCTCCAAGAGCGACAGGGAGTTGGCCACAATCTGTCGTCTGAACTGGCCACAATCTGTCTAGTATTTTACTCACAATCTGTCTAGTGCGGTGTGAACTTGCCGTCATTCGGAGCAAAAATCTGCCGCCAGTTATCGTCCGCCCCTTGTGATGGTGGCGGAGTTCGGTCGCGTCAGTAGGAATTTCGTTCGTAAACGTTTTCCGACCGCTTCACAACTCAAGTTCGGGTTGGAGTAAATCCCGGCGGGCGTAGCCGACGAAGGCGGCAATCGCCAGCAGCAGGGCGCCGCCGAGGGTCAGGACGACGAAAGTCAGGTCCACATCCTCCGTCGGCACGGCCGGTATCCAGTGCCAAACCGACAGGCCGAGCAACCAATCCGGAGCGCCCATTGAGCCACCGAACATCTCGAGTAGGAACCAGATCAAGATCAGCCCACCGGTGAAACCGGCTGCCGCTCGTGGCAGCCAGCCGAATAAGGCCAGGCCCAGGGCATAAGTCACGAGGGCGGCGCAGAACCACATGGCTAGGGCCTGAGCCATCCGGGCGACGGTGAATTCGGTGGTTTGAGTGGCCAGGCCGAGCATCATGCCGCCACCGGCGCCGGCCAGGAAAGTCACCAACATGACGACATCGGTCACAACGTGGGCACCCAGGTCAGCGCTGCGATGAACCGGGCGGGCCAGGACGGTCCGGCTCTGACCACCAGTTTCGGCCTTGACTAGTTTGACTAGTTGGTAGGCCATCAGGAGCGCGGCGAAAGTGCCGAGCAGACTCAAAGTCATGGCGATGAAACCGGCCGAGCCCATGGCGTAACGCTCGTCGGCGTCGTCGACGTTCATCCCGAACAGGCAGCCGAAGAAACCGAGAACAGCGGCACCGCCCACCATCCAGCCGAGGTTGAGTCTCAGCTGGGCGGGGATCAGACCGTGCAACAGGGCCAAACGCTGAGACCGGCGGGTGCGTCCGGCGATGATGGCATGACCACAGTCCCGTCGCCGCTGGATCAGAAAACTGACACCCCACAGGATCGCCACGGCGCCGAGCAAGAGCAGGCTGACGGCGTAGTGAGGATCGACGATCGGCTCGCTCTTTTCGACCCAACCAAAGGGACTCAACCAGGTCAGAAACGACTCCTGCAGGTCGCCGACCGCTCGCAGGAGATAGGCCGCCACCCAAATTCCCAGACACAAGCCGAGGGCGCCCTGGCGCGTACTCATGAGCTGACTAGCGAGGATGCCGAAACCGAGAAAGACGGCGGCCAAGGCGACGACCACGGTGGCGAAGTAGGCGAAGCCGCCGACCGCGATGACGCCGTCGGTTACGGCCCCACCGATCGTGGCCGACGCGAACACCATCAGCCACAGCGGCACCAGACAGACCAACAAGCCGACGCTCATCCAGCGGAACAACTGGTTCCGGGTCAGCCGCCCGGACTGCAAAATTTGCCAGGTCGTGGCCTGCTCAGCACCTCGGAAAAGTTGGGTCGAGGCCATGAGCGCCCAGATCGCCAACAAGGCGCCCACCATCATGGCCCGCCACTGGGTAAAGCCGGCCACCGTCTCGGCGTCGGTTGGGGGGCCGAACATCAAGGTCAGGCCGCCCCCTTGGATTTCGGCGGCGAAAGTGGCCTTGTCAGCCGCGGTCGGGTTGTTGCGGTCGAAGGTGATGGCGTTGCCGATGATGAGCAAGGAGACCAAGATCCCCCAGCCGATGACCGCCCGGCGTTGAGCCCGCCAGACAAAAGCCACGATGGTTCGGCCCAAGCGCCAACTGGTTGGCTGGGCGACGGTGGGGGCGGTCGGAGTGGCGTGAGCGGTGGGGGCGGTGGGCTCGGCCACCAGCGAGACCGCGGTCACGGCCGGTCCTGGGACTCGAGCTGACCGGCGTCCGACGGCTCGGTCTGGTAGCGGCTGAGGAAGATTTCTTCCAACGTCGGTTCTCGCGTCTCGACGGCGGTAATCGGTTGGTCACGCAGCGCCCGGAACAGTTCGGTCTGTTCGCCCTCGACCGTGAAGACCAGTTCCCGCTCCCGCCGTTCGGTGAGGCTGACTCCCGGCACCGGCGCAATCTCGGGGGCGGGGCCGGCGAAGTGGACGGTCAGGCGGTGGGAGTGGAGGTGTTTCAGTTCATCGATCGCGCCGTCGTCGACGATCCGGCCTTGATTGATGATGAGAATCCGGTTGCAGATGGCGTCGACTTCGCCCAGCGTGTGGGAACTCAACAAGATCGCCGCCCCCTCATCCCGTAAGGCCAGCAACTCGTCTTGAAAGACCTTTTCCACCAGCGGATCAAGCCCGGTTGAGGCTTCGTCGCAGAGCAACAGCCGAGGGTGGCGGGACAGAGCGGCGATGATGGCCAGCTTCTGGCGGTTGCCGGTCGAATAGGTCCGGACCTTCTTGTCCGGGTCGAAGTCGAAGGCGTCGATCAGCTGATGACGCCGGGCGAGGTCGTCGCCGCCGCTCAACTGGGCCAGGAAATGGAGTGTTTCACGACCTGTCAGGTGACCCCAGAAGCCGCTGTGGCTAGGTACGTAGGCTAAGTCGGCGCGAGCCGCGGCGGAACCCGCCGGATGGCCCAGGATGGTGGCCGTCCCGGCGGTCGGCCGGATGTAACCCATGAGCAGATTCATGGTCGTCGATTTGCCGGCGCCGTTCGGTCCGAGGTAGCCGACGATGGAGCCGGCTTCGATCTCCAGGTCCAGTGGCTTGAGGGCCACAAAGCCGCTGTACGACTTGGTCAGACCGGCTGTGCGCAGGGGCGCCAGGGCGGTTGAACTCCGATGTGGGGTTAAAAGAGCGGCAGTGCTCATGGATAACTTCCTCGACAAGAAAACACAACACGATGGTGCGGTCGAGGCATCTTAAATCGAGTCATGCTTCTGATGTCGAGGTGCGAAATTGACCGCTGTCACGGCGGCAATAAAACGGTCAGGCGATAGCGCTCAGATTGAGGATCGACGCCGAGAAAGTCGTGAAGAGATAGCCGTCTCAAATCGCGACGGTGTACTAGCACCCCACCGGCCACCAAAAATCACACGCGCCTCACCGATCACCACAAATCACACGCGCCCACGGCACCACAAATCACACGCGGCCCAAGGCCCCCACAAATTAGACGCGATTTACAACGTCACCGAGTCATTGGCCGGTCGAATAACCCAGCCGGTCAGCAACTTGGGGGTAAAGAAGGTCGACTTGGGTGGCATGAGGAGCCCTTCACGGGCCGTCCGGATGATCTCGTCGAGTGAGGTTGGGCGGATCAGGACACCGGCCGCGTAATCACCGGCAGCGACTTCAGCCAGCATCTCAGACAGGCCGTGTTGGTAACTGACCGTGTGGTCAAGGCCAGCCAGGGCGTGTTCGAGGTAGGCGCCATCAAGCGCCCGGACCCCGTCGAAGGCGCCAGGCCGGGGAGTCATCCAGGAGGCCGTGCCATTGGGCCGGAGGTAAATCAGGCAGCCTGAGGTCACCATGTCGGCCAGCGTGGCGGGAGTCGGCGACGGTGCTGGCGAGAAGACGAAACTGCGGGCCAGCTGAGCTTCCAGGGCGGCCGGATCGACAGCGCTGTAGAGGCGGTGGATGGCTTCAATCGACAATTGGTCGGCCCGCAATTCGTTGACGAAGGTCAACGTTGATTCGGCGGCCGTGTCGGTCCGGCCGGTGGCGGCTCGGACTTCGTCGCGATAGGTCTGGGCGACGCCGTAGCGATGGTGACCATCGGCGATGAGAATGTCGTCGGCGGCGATGATGGCTTGGATACGGGCGATCCGATCGGGGTCGCTGATCCGCTCGACACTGTGAACGGCGCCATCAACCGTGACCGAACCGAGCACTTCGGCCGGGGCGGCCAACTCGTCGGTCAAACCCGAGGCCAGGGACAAACCCCAGACCGGGGACAGATTGCAACCGGTCGCCCGGGTCAGGTCGAGCCGGTCGGTCGAGGCTTTCGGCGTCGTCCGCTCGTGAGGTAGAACACCACCACCGCTGCCGTAATCAACCACCGCCAAGCCACCGAGGACGCCGGCGATGGTGCGGGCCGTGCCGGTGGCGTCGGTGAAACTCATCCGGTAAATCGTCAGCGTCGGGGTTTCATCCCGCACCAAAACGCCGTCAGCGATCCACTGGCCCAGCAGTTGAGCCGCCCGCTGGTAGCGGTCCGCGCCGCCACGTGGCACATCAACCAAGGTGATGTTGTTGGCTCGCTGCTGGAGACGGTCGACGTCAGCCTCGGACAAGACGTCATACGGCGGCGCCAAAACCTCGTCGAGTGAGGCCGACGAGGGGTAACGCAAAGCAGCGAAGGGCTCAAATCGTGGCATGGGGATCACCTTAGTGGTCTGTCGCGTCAAAATATTTCATTGAGATCAGCGACGCCTCTGAGGTACCTCGTGGGCACCAGGCTGAACCAACCAAGCCACAGCGTGGAGTTCACGCCGATGGTGAAAGCCACGCCAAAACGCCCCGCCAGCGGGAGGGTCAAGGCCGGGTCACGGCTCTCGACCCACCCGCTGGCGGTCAGCGATCAGAAGAATCGGCTCAGAGGGCCGTGTCTTTAACCGAGGCGGTTAGCGTCGGCTGATTGTCGAGCGTCGCGGCGTAGCAGGTAAGGGCGCGCTCACCGGAGTCCCAGGCCTTTTGGTCGGGGTAGATGTAGCTATAGCCGAGGTTCGTGTCGCCCCAGTTCGGGCCGACGTAGCTCTCCATCGCCGCTGGGCAATCCTCTTCAGCTTGAGTTTGGAAGGCCAGCTGGTCGTAGTCCGCGGTCGTGGCGTCACCGCGCCAGATGACCTCGGCGTCGTGCGCCTCGGTGCATTCCTTGGTCGGCACGTCGGTGAAGGTTTCACCTTCGGCGAATTCGGCCATGGTCAAGCAGGTGCCGACTTCGAGATCGAAGACATTGCCCTTCTGGGTCAAGAGAGAGCAAGCGCTGAGGCCGGCGACCGCTAGCAAAGCAGCGGCGGCGGGTAGTAAGCGACGGGGGGTCAAGGGACAACCTTTCCGTTAGGTCCACAACACGCAGCTCCGCGGGGGTGCGGGAAACGTGCTTATCAATTGCCGCCAGCGCCACCGCCCAGGTCACCGCAGGTTTCCCGAAGGTAGAGGAATTCGTCGTTGGCGTGGCGACGGGCCCTACGCTAGCAGTCCCAACAGGCCGTTCTGAGCCGTTTTTCCACTCAGTCTTGACAAGTTACTGGCCCGTAATAACGGTTATGTCAACCAGATTTCAACGGTTGTTGTTCAATCACGCCATCTCACTACCACGAAAAGGGCGACGCCGGCCGCCGGACGAAGGCCGTACTTGGACGGCCGGGCCGTTCGCTAAGACCGCTCGGACGACTTTCTGTCAATTAAGTCCCACTTTGAAACCCACTGACCGGGACGAGTGCCGTTTCAACGGTGTCGGTCATCGTCTAGGCTTAGTCAGAATCGGCGGCCAGGATTGGATGAACTGTCAGTGACAGCCAGTTCCTGAATACCGCCGTGGCAGGGCATAGACGCCCCTTGACTGAAACCGGCTCGCCCCCACGATTTTGGGCCGACGGAGACTGACGGAGAAAAGAGCAACTGATGGCACCTACGAAATACGTGTACGACCTGTCCGAAGGCAGTATGGCAATGAAGCCACTACTCGGCGGTAAAGGCGCCGGCATCGCCGAGATGAATCGGCTCGGTGTGCCTGTGCCTGATGCCTTCACGGTCACGACCGAAGCCAGTGTGGCCGTGATGAACGCCAACGGCCAGTGGCCAGAGGGTTTGTCCGATCAAATTGAGAGTGCGTTGCAACGGCTGGAAGAGCGGACTGGCAAGCAACTCGGTTCGGCGACCAATCCGCTGCTGGTGTCGGTTCGGTCCGGAGCTGTCATGTCGATGCCCGGCATGATGGACACCATCCTCAACCTCGGCATCTCGGACGAGTCGGTCGACGCGGTGGCCGCCTTGGCCGGTAATGAGCGCTTCGCCTGGGACTGCTACCGGCGCTTCATTTCGATGTACGGCGAAGTCGTCGAAGGTATTGAGTCACACGTCTACGAAAATGCCCTGACTGAGTTGAAAGCCGCCCGTGGCGTCGAGACGGATACCGATCTGACGGCTGAGGACCTCAAGGGCTTGGTCGAAACCTTCAAAAAACTGTCGAACGAAGCCTTGGGCGGTGCCTGGGCCTCCGACCCACACGAACAACTGATCCGGGCTGTCAACGCCGTCTTCCGGTCCTGGCTCAACCCACGGGCTGAGGTTTATCGCCGGGCCAACAACATCTCGCGTGACTTGGGGACGGCCGTCAACGTTCAGCAGATGGTCTTCGGTAACCGGGGCGACACCTCGGCCACCGGTGTCTGCTTCTCCCGCAACCCCGCCACCGGCGCCAAAGAGCTGTACGGCGAGTTCCTCGTCAACGCTCAGGGCGAGGACGTCGTGGCCGGTATCCGGACGCCGCGGCCGTTGGCGGAAATGGAAGCGGTTTTGCCCGATGCCTTCCACCAGCTGCTCGACACTATGAAAACGCTCGAACTGCACCAAAAAGATATGCAGGATATGGAGTTCACGGTCGAAGACAGCAAGCTTTACATGCTCCAGACCCGGAACGGTAAGAGGACAGCGGCGGCGGCCGTCAAGATGGCGGTCGACATGGTCGATGAGGGCTTGATCACGAAGGATGAGGCGATTCTGCGGATTGAGCCGGGTGCCCTCGACGCCTTGCTTCACCCGGGGATCGACCCGAACTCGACCGCCCAGCCGATCACCAAGGGCTTGCCCGCTTCGCCGGGTGCCGCTGTTGGCGGTTTGAGCTTCTCGGCTGATGACGCCGCGGCCAAGGGTGGCCGGGGTGAGAAGGTCATTCTCTGCCGTTACGAGACGACGCCGGACGATATTCACGGCGTCATGGTGTCTCAGGGCGTTCTGACCGCTCACGGCGGTATGACCTCGCACGCCGCCGTCGTGGCTCGCGGTATGGGGATCACCTGCGTCGCTGGTGCGACCAGTATCAAGATCGACTTCATCGACAAGAACGTCACGATTGACGGTGTCGTCTACCAGGAAGGTGATGTCCTGACGCTGAACGGCTCGACCGGTGAAGTTTTCGCCGGGGCGCTGCCCTTGGTACCGGCCAAGGTCGACGATGATTTCCAGACCGTCGTCGGCTGGGCTGACCAGATTCGGCGGCTGCGGGTCCGGGCCAACGCCGAAAACTTCGAGGACGCCAGCAAGGCCCGAGAACTCGGCGCCGAGGGTATCGGCCTGTGCCGGACCGAACACATGTTCATGGTGGCCGACCGGTTGCCGGCGGTGCGGCGGATGATCCTGTCCGAGTCGGAGGCCGAGCGGGCGGAAGTCTTGGACGAGATTCTGCCGATGCAGCAAGCTGATTTCGAACAAATTTTCACGGCCATGAAGGGCTTGCCGGTGACGGTCCGGCTGCTTGATCCGCCGTTGCACGAGTTCCTGCCGAACCTGGTCGAACAGTCCTTGTTGGTTCAGAAGCTTGAGCTGACCGGGGCGCCCCAAGCCGACATCGATCGGGAGACGGCCTTGCTGGCCCAGGTCAAGCGGTTGCACGAACAGAACCCGATGCTTGGTACCCGTGGTTGCCGGCTCGGCCTGCTGTGGCCCGGAATCCCCGAGATGCAGACGCGGGCCATCATCCGGGCGGCGCTGGCTGTGCTCAAGCGGGAAGGCGAAACCGCTGGTATCGAAATCATGGTGCCTTTGGTGGCGCTCAAGGCCGAGCTGGTCGATCAGCGCGACATCGTCGAACGGACGGTCCAGGAAGAGTTCGCGGCCGCTGGTCAGAGCTTGCCCTACGCCATTGGCACGATGATCGAGCTGCCGCGGGCGGCCGTGGTCGGCGATCAGATCGCCGAAGTGGCCGACTTCTTCAGCTTCGGTACCAACGACCTGACCCAGACGACGATGGGCATCTCCCGGGACGACGCCGAGAACGGCTTCCTCCAGGCCTACGTCGATCGTGAAATTCTGCCTCGGAACCCATTCGAGTCGATTGATGTCGACGGCGTCGGCGGGGTCGTCCGGCTGGGCGTGAACAACGGTCGGAAGACGAAGTCGGACCTCAAGTGCGGCGTCTGTGGCGAACACGGTGGCGATCCCGATTCGATCGAGTTGTTCCATCAGATCGGGCTCGACTACGTGTCCTGCTCGCCATTCCGGGTGCCGATCGCGCGTTTGGCGGCGGCCCGGGCTCAGTTGCTCGACAGCTAAACCTTTAAACCGTCAGCGTCGGCCTCGGCTGGTGAAAAACTGGCCGAGGCCGATGATGACAGCGGCGCTGGCGACCAAGAGCAGCGTCAGGGCGACGGCCGTGTCGGGGCCGGCTTCACCACCGTTGAAGGCGGTGTAGATAGCCAGCGGCATGGTTTGGGTGCGACCGGGGGAGTTACCGGCGAACAACGCGGTGGCCCCGAATTCACCGAGGGCGCGGGCGAAGGTCAGGCCAATGGCGGCGATCAGGCTCGGTCGTAGCATCGGCAACGTGACGTACCACAGGGTTTGCCACGGTCCGGCGCCCAGTGTGGCCGCCACCTCTTCGAAGTCGGTGCCCAGCGCTTCAAGGCCGGATTCCACGGTGATGACGAAGAACGGTAAAGCCACGAAGACTTGGGCGATGACGACGGCGGTGGTGCTGAATGGCAGGGTCACTCCCCAGGCGGCCAACGGCGTGCCGAGTAAACCGCGACGGCCGAGGAGATAGAGCAGGGCCAAGCCACCGGCCATTGGCGGTAAGACCAGTGGCAACAACACCAGTGCTCGGAGGAGACGTAAGCCCGGCGCTCGACTGCGGGCCAAAACCCAGGCCAACGGCAGCCCGAGGAGAAAACACACGATGGTGGCCAGTAGGCCGGTTTTCAGCGACAACCAGAGGGCCTGGGTGGCGGTTTGACTGGCCAAGGCGCTCGGTAAGTTGCCCCAATCAGCCCGGATCAACAGGCCGATGAAAGGCCCGATGACGATGATGAGGGCGACGGCGGCCAGCCAGCCGAAGCCCATCGGCCGGTGGAGCTGACCCGGTCGATGGCGCCGATACGGGCGAAAGCGCCTAGTCGAACGGGCAACTGTCACGTTGCGCTACCGAAACCCAAGTCCGCCAGGACACCTTGACCAGCGTCCGACAACAGGTAGTCCTCGAAGGCCTGAGCCGCCGCTGGGTTGGGAGCGTCACGCAGGATGACCACGGGGTAGCGGTTGAGGGCCTGGTCAACCGCCTCGGTTGGCAGGGCGACGGCGTCCAGCGTGTCACCGGCGGCCGCCACGTCGGTCGTGTAAACAAGTCCGGCGTCGGCTTCACCGGCGCGCAACTTAGCTACCACGGACTTGACGTTCTGTTCTTCGCTGGCGGGCGTGAAAGTCACGCCGGTCGCGCTCAGGACTTTCTGGGCGGCGTTGCCACAGGGCACGGCCGGGGCGCAGATGACCACGCTCAGATCGGGCCGGGCCAGGTCTTCGACCGAGGCGATGGCGGCCGGGTTGCCGGCGGGCACGGCGATCGTCAACCGGTTGCTGGCAAAAATCGCCGAGTCGCCAGCCGCTAAGCCTTCCGCCACGACGGGCAGCATAGACCTCTCATCCGCGGTCAGTAACAGGTCCGGTTGGGCGCCTTCCCGGATCTGGGTCACGAGCGTGGACGAGCCGTCCAGGTTGACTTCGAAGCTGACGTCGGGGTACAACTCGCTGAACCCGGCTTCCAATTGCTCCATGGCTTCGGTCAACGAGGCGGCCGCGAAGATCGTGAGGGTGCCGGCGACGGCGGCTGTGGTGTCGGCCGCAGTGGTCGTGTCGTTGCTATCGGGGCTCGTGGTCGCGCAACCGGTCAGGAGTAGAGCCAGTCCGGCGACGAGCCAGCTGAGGCGGGGACGGGGGGTGATCATCACGATTCCTCACTGTCGATGGATCCGGTCAGCCGGCTCCTGGTTGGTCCGGGTCGATCTGGCCCGGTCGGAGGTGACTTGGACGAGTGGTGAGTTGGTTGAGAGGCGTCGTCGCGACTCAACCGCACTACAATAAAAACATAATTAAAACGATTGGATTGGTATTTATTATGGCACTGCCTGACTGGTCTCCGCAAAGCTTGGGCACCCCGGAAACCCTGACCGTGGAAGCCTATGCCGAACTAGTCGCCAAACTGGCCGCTCGCCCCACCGCAGTCACGCTGGCCGTCACAACTCAGCTCGCGACAGCCTCGCCAAACGCCGAGGTCAGCGCCACGAAGTCCAAGCCAGTGACATCACCATCGAGCGATCAGTCCTCGGCCTCGGTCCAGGCCCCGGTCCCCGTCAGCGGTCTCGGCTGGGTGTTGGCGGAGCCGGTCGTCGCTCAGACCGATCTCCCACCATTTAATACGGCGGCCATGGACGGCTTCGCGGTCCGAGCCGCGGATCTGGCGCCCACTAGCGCTGACCAACCCACTGCCGGCTCGATCTGGCTGCCCGTCGTTCTTGATATCCGGGCTGGTCAACCTCAAGTATCACTACCACCCGGGCAGGCCGCCCGGATCATGACCGGCGCCGTCTTACCGACTGGCGCTGACACCGTGATCCCGTGGGAAGACACCACGATCGATGGCGACCGAGTCGCTCTGCCGACCCGGGCCAAACTTGGCGCCAACGTCCGCCGGGCTGGTGAAGCGGCGGTCTCCGGTCAACCATTATTGGCTGCTGGAACTCGCCTCGGGCCAGGTCAGCTGGCGGTTTTGGCATCGACCGGTCAAGCTGCGGTCAAGCTGTGGCGCCGACCCCGGGTCGCCATCATCGCCACCGGTGACGAACTCGCCGCGCCCGGTGTCTCGCTGGCCAGCGGTCAGATTTACGACTCGAACACGTCGTTCCTGCGGGCCTGGTTCGAGTCCCACGGCTCGGTGGTCGTGTCGACTCAGCGGGTCGGCGATCGGGCCGACGACCTGACCGCCGCGCTGGATGTCGTAGTGGGAGTGGTGAGCCCGACTCAGGCAACGCCAACTCACGTTTCGGAAGCGCCGAATCCGAGTCCAACTCGGGTGGCGCCAACTCCTTTTCCAATTGCGGCAGCCTCGATTCCAATCCAGTTAGCACCAGATCCGACTCCGGAAACGACCCCGCCTGGCCGTCTACCTGACTCGTCAACTAACCCGGTGACTACGTCAAACGCTGATCTCATCATCCTCAGTGGGGGCGCCTCGTTCGGTGAAGCCGACTTGGTTCGGCTGTTGGCCCAATCACCGGCCGCCAGCGGTGTTCACGGCGTCCACGTGGCCATGAAACCCGGCAAACCCCAAGTCTGCGGCCGCTGGCGCGGCGTGCCCTTCCTCGGCTTCCCCGGTAACCCGTTGAGCGTCGCGATCTCGGCCGAACTATTCGGGGCCGCCTTCCTCAACGCCAGTACCGGCCTTGCCGTATCCCCGGTCGGCCCGCCGGCACCCGAAGCCGCGACAACACCCGAAGTCACAACGACACCAGCCAGCCAACCCTCACCACCTCGGGCGCGTCTGACCGTGGCGCTCTCGTCACCGGCCGGCCGCCGTGGATTTGTCCCGGTGCGTGTCACGCCAAGTCCCGATGGCTACCTCGAAGCTACGCCGACCAGCCGGGGCGCCGGTTCTCATCTCGTAGCTGCCTTGGCCCAGGCCGACGCCTGGGCGGTCGTCCCGGAGGCGGTCACACACTGTGAATCCGGCCAGCTAGTCGAATTACTACCAGCAGCCCACCGCTGAACTCCACAACGGTAATTAACACGACGCAAATTGTTAAAAAATATTTTGCCTAGTGTTCTTGACGGCGTAACCCCTTGCTAGTAGATTTTTCACTGTCTTACTTGGCGCCAGCACTGTTGATGGTGTCCAGGCAAGGACATCAGTGATCAATCCTGATCACTGAACAGCCCCCATGGCGAGTGAGGCTGCTCATGACCGAGACATCTCAACCCCGTCAGTCCCGGCGTCGGTTCCCTGTTCTGAAACTGCTGGTCGCAGTGCTGATTGGTACGGCTCTGGGGAGCGGTGTGTTCGCGGTCAATTATTCTGAGGCGACTTCGTATTTGGGCACGGCCCCGGAGACCTGCGCCAACTGTCACGTTATGCAAGACCATTACGACGCTTGGGCGGCTGGTTCCCACGCCAACGTCGCGACTTGCAATGACTGCCATTTGCCGCACGATTCGGTCGTGGCCAAGTATTACGTCAAGTTGGATGACGGCATCCGTCACACCACCGCTTTTACCTTCGGCAACTACCCTGACAACATCGTCATCCGTGACTCGTCGCGGGAAGTCGTCGATTCAGCCTGTGTTTATTGCCATGGGGCGATGACAGACACCCTGATGTACACCGTGAAAGACGGCGAGTCGATCTCGTGCGTGCGCTGTCATTCCGATGTCGGTCACTCGATTTAGGACACCATCATGAGTGAAGAGAAAACCCGGACCATTAGGCCTTGGTTGCTGGTCGTGGTTGCCGTGGTGGCAGCCGGCGTGACGTTCGCTATTACCTGGATGATCACGAGTATCTCGGATCGTAAGGCGGAAGAGAAAGTGTCGCCGAACTTGGTGGTGGCGCTAACTGAGAACGACACCGATCCAGCGATCTGGGGCCAGAACTACCCGATCGAATATGAGTCGTATCTCAAGACCAGTGAGTTTACGGACGACGGCCACGCCAAGCAGGTGATGAAGACGCCGTCGACCGTGGCTGACGATCCGGAGACCAAGGATGTCAACGAAGGCGATCCCCGTGAATGGGTGACCTCGTCCAAGTTGCAGGAAGACCCACGACTGGTCACTTTGTGGAGTGGCTACGCCTTCGCCAAGGATTACGGGCACCTGCGGGGCCACGCTTACATGTTGATCGATCAGCGCGAGACCTTGCGCGTTCGGGTCGTCAACCAGCCGGGCGCTTGCCTGAACTGCCACGCCACGATGCCTGAGGTTTACAACGAGTTGGGCAACGGCGACATGATGGCTGGGTTCGCGGCCGTCAACAAGATGCCTTACAGCGATGCCACGACTCACGCCTCCGGCCCGATAGCTTGTATTGACTGCCACGATCCGGCGACCATGGAACTGCGTATTACGCGGCCGGCCCTGATCACCGGTTTGCAGGCCCTCAAAGCTTCGCAAGGTATCGCCGACTTCGACGTCAATCGCGACGCCACGCACGAAGAGATGCGGACCTACGTCTGCGCTCAGTGCCACGTCGAGTACTACTTCTCGTCGCCTGACCCCAACGACAAGGCCAATACCCTGACCTTCCCGTGGAAGTACGGCAATGACATCGACGACACCTGGAAGTACTACACCGAGATCGGTTTCACGGACTTCACGAGCAGCATTTCCGGTGCCAAGGTCGTCAAGGCTCAGCACCCCGAGTTCGAGGCCTGGACCGCTGGTGTTCACGCGGAAAACGGTGTCAGCTGTGCTGATTGCCATATGAGCTACACCCGGGATGGCGCTCAGAAGGTCAGCAACCACCAGGTCACGAGCCCGATGACCGACATCAACGGCACCTGCGGCACCTGCCACACGTCGAGTGAAGAAGTTATCCAGGAGCGAGTCGACACGATCCAAAGCCGGTTCATCGAATCACGTGACCGGACGCTCGATTCGGTGACGACGCTGATCAACATGATCAAAGAAGCCAAGGACTCCGGTTCGGCCACCGAAGAGCAGATTGCTAAGGCCCAGGAGTACCAGAACTTCGCCAGCTACTACGTCGATTACGCCTACTCGGAGAACTCCTTCGGGTTCCACGCGCCGGATTACTTCCAGCGCATGCTGAGCCAGTCGCTCGACGCTTCCCGCAAGGGCCAGCTGGTTCTGCTCGGAGTCAGTGACGACAAACTGGCGCCGTCGGATGTGGCCGCGGCCAATACGACGAAACTCGAAGAAGCTGGGCTCAATTGATGCCTCGGCGCAAACGCCAAACGCTGGGCGACGGGCAACCGTCGCCCAGCGTCGTCTCCGCGGACGATCCCGAGATCGAACTCGACGATCCGGATGCCGAAGTCGACGATGACATCATCAGTCGGCGTCGGAGCCGGACCGCGACCGACCAGGATCTGATCGACAACACGACGGCCGAGCCCACGCCGGCCGCCCTCGCTGATGAGGCGGCCGGGGCCACGAACTTGGCCGTAACGACGGAACCGACCCAGGAACCACCGGCCGGGCGGCCGTCGTTTACCGCCCCAGCCGATACCTTCCCGGCCACCGTGGCGCCGAGTCCGGACGACCCGGACGCCGAAGTCAACGACGACATCGTGACTCGTCGCAAGGCGGCCCGGACGGATGCCGCGGCGGCCAAGAAACCCTCGGCCATGACGACCACCCCGGTCAACGCTTTGCTGCTGTTGTTGGCGTTGGTCGTCGGCATCATCCTCGGCGTCTGGATTACCGGCCGCCTCCAGGATTCCGGGGATGACACGACTAGCACCGGTGAGATGACGGCGATGCCGACGGCGGCCGCCAGTAGTGATTTGACCGAAGAAGAGATGGCGGCTCAGATCGCTGAACTCGAAACCCAATTGGCGAGTAATCCTGATGACACCAGCATTCTGCTCGACTTGGGCGTCTTGCGGTTCAACAGCGGTAATCTCAGCGGCGCGGCCGAAAGCTGGCAGCGGGTGCTTGATTTAGAACCCGATAACGAGTACGCCTGGTACTTCATGGCCTACTATTACCGGGCTTTGCCCGACGACGCCGGTCTTGAACAAGCCATCGCCGCCTTCACTAAGGTCATCGAGGTGGCTCCGGGCAGCGAATTGGCCACCAGCGCTCAAACCCACTTGGACGCCTGGACCGCGTCTACCACTGAACCAGCCGCGACAGCCCCCACCGCTTCTGAACCGAGTTAGCCATGGCCTCGATTCCGCTGCTGATGGTGCTCCTGGCGGGCGTGGTGGCTTTCGCGAGCCCCTGCTTCTTGCCCGTGGTGCCCGTCTTCATCGGCTATCTGACCGGGCAAACCACGACCAAAGCCCAAGCCACCCACCAGCCGTGGTCACGACGTCTGTCCGGCGCCGTTCACGCACTGGTCTTCCTGGCCGGATTCACGGTCGTGTTCATCGGCTTGTGGGCCCTGATCGGGCTGATCGGCTGGGCGGCGGCCGACTACCGGGGTTGGTTGCGAATCGCTGGCGGCGCCTTGCTGGTGTTGCTCGGCTTACACACCTGCGGTTTGATCCGGATCGGTCTGCTCGACCGGACCTGGCGGGTCGGTTACAACCCTGACATGGCTCAGGAGCCGACGCTGCTGCGGTCGGCCTTGTTGGGGCTCGGTTTCGGAGCCGGCTGGTCGCCCTGTATCGGTCCGGCGCTGGGTGCCGTCCTCGGCCTGACGGCCAGCGGCTCGGTCGCCCAGGGTGTCATCTTGCTCTTGGTCTTCTCGGCCGGCCTGGGCCTGCCGCTGGTTCTGATCGCCGCCGGCGCGACCGCCCTGAGCAATCGCCTGGGTTGGTTCGTCCGTCACCGTAAGGCCGTCAACATCGTCAGTGGTGTGCTCTTGATCGCGCTTGGCTTCGCCTTGATCGCTGATCTCATGTCACCGCTGACCTCGCTCATCACGTCACCATTCTGAAGTAAGGGAAACATCGGACATGGCCTCAACCAGCACCGATCAGCTGCCGCCGGCGGCCGACCAGTCGGCTCCGGAACCCGGGACAGCGGCCACTGGCGGCACCGCTCCCGGGTCTTCGCCGGAAGCCGAACCAGGCGAAAACCAAGGTATTGGCTACCTCTTTCTCCGGATCTACCAATTCTTCTACTCGAAAACTGTCGGCCTCATCATCATCTTGGTGATGGCTGTCTACGTCTTGATCGGCGTCATCGTGGTCCAAGAGCCGGCCTCGGCCCGGACCTCGGAGTCGGCCAAAGAGGCGTTCTTGGCTCAAGCGACCGAAAAGTACGGCGGTTGGACGAATATCTTCGACGCCCTGGGCTTCTTCCACCTCTTCAGCTCGATCGGTTTCCTGGTCGTGGCCGGTGCCTTGGCGGCCAGCATCATCGCTTGTACGGTGCATCGGATTCCGTTGTTGTGGCGGAGTTGGAAACACCCGAAAACCTCGGCCAGCCTCGGCTTTTTCGACCGGGCCCGCTACCGCGGCACCGTCTTGCTGGGTGGTAACAGCGCCGACCAGGGACTGGCGGCGGCCAAGAAAATTCTCAGCTCAGCCGGCTACCGGGTCCAACCGGCCAGTAAAGGCAATGGTCTCTACGCCGCCAAGCACGCCTGGGGTCCGTTCGGTACGGTTGCCGCCCACGCCAGTTTCATCATCATCATGGCTGCTCTGCTGATCTCCGCCAGCGGTGGGATCGACGAAGTCATCGCCGTGCCCGTTGATGGCGAACCGGTTGCGATCGGTCACGGTACGGACCTGCGCCTCCAAGCCACCGCCTTCGAGAACGTCACCAACGCCGAGGGCCGTTCCCTCGATTACGTGTCGACGCTGCATCTGTTCGACGGCGACACCGAGGTGGCCGTGAAGGATATCCGGGTCAATTCGCCGCTGCGCTACGAAGGCATCAACTTCCACCAGAACTCCTTCGGCATGGCGGCCGATGTCACGGTCACGGACGCCAGCGGGGCGACCTTGTTCGACCAGGCGGTGGCCCTGACGATGAGTTCGAATGATGGTTTGTACACGATCGGGCAGTTCAACCTCAACGACTGGCTGGTCAACATCCTCCTACCCGCCAGCGGCACGGCTGGCCAAGGTGGTTTGGAAGCCGGCCAGGCGGCGTTCCAACTGGTTGACGCCAACGACATGGCGGTCGACATGGGCGTGGCCGACCAAGGCCAACCGATCGTCTTACAAGAACTGAACTTCACCTTCGGCCGGGAACGCGAGTACACCGGCATCGGCGTGCGCCAAGATCACGGATCGACCTGGATGTGGATCGGATCATTCCTGCTGGTCGTCGGCATGACGATGACCTTCGCCTTCCGGCCCCGCCGGATTTGGGTGCGGCCAGGAGCGGCGGCCGACGGCCGCTCGGCGCTGCGCTTCGGTTCCAGCGACAAACTCGACACGGCCTTCGGGCGGCAGTTCCAAAGCCTCGTCCGACAGGTTGCGGGGAGCTTGCCGACAACTGCTTCGGCGACCGGCTCGGCTGCTCCCAGCCCGGCCGCCGATAGCTCTGACACAACAACTTCAGTTGACACCGATGACACTGGTGCGACAGCTGAGGTCAGCCCAACTGGCGACGCCGTAGCGTCGTCAAACGGGCTCACCGACAACGACAAGGAGTGAGCGATGACTCAAGAAGCCTGGCTGCGTCTCAATGAATACCTACTGATCGCGGCCCTGATCTTTCTGATCGTGGCGGCGGTCATCAATATCGTCATCCTGACGGCCAAACGCCGGGGAGCGACGGCCAAACAAGCGGCGCCGGTGATGGCGCTGGCCGGCGGTGGTAGTGGCGTCGACGTTGTCGTCGAAGCCGGTCAAGCCACCGAGGCGCCGGCGCCGCCACCCGCCAAAGGTGGCTTGGCTTCCTACGCTTTGGGCTTCTCACTAGCGGCTTTGTTGTCGCTGACGGTCTACCTCGTGATTCGGACGATCCTGACCGGCCACAGCCCACTGTCGAATCAACACGAATTCGCGGTCTCCTTTACCTGGGCCATCACTTTGTGTTACGTCATCGCCGAGTGGCGGTTCAAGTTCCGGCTGATCTCGGTCGTCGTGATCCCGATCACGGCCGCCCTGCTGGTCTACTCCATGACGCTCGACGCTGGTATCGCGCCGCTCGTGCCGGCTCTCCAGAACAACCTCATGTTGCCGCTCCACGTCGGCTTCGCGATCCTCAGTTACGGTGCCGGGGCGGTCGGATTCGGGGCGGCCGTGGCCTATCTCGTGTACCCCCGGCTGAAGCGCCAAGTGCCGGGCCGACGGGAGCAATTCGATGAGTTGGGCTACAAGGCCACGGTCATTTCGTTCCCGCTCTTGACGATGATGATCTTGATCGGTGCCATCTGGGCCGAAACTGCCTGGGGCCGTTTCTGGGGTTGGGACCCGAAGGAAACCAGTGCCTTCATCGCCTGGTTGATCTACGCTGGCTATCTACACTCGCGAGTCGTCATGGGCTGGCGAGGCAAACGGTCGGCCGTGTTGCTCATCATCGGCTTCGCGGCCGCCATGTTCGCGTTCTTCTCGAACCACTTCTTGGGAGGCCTGCACTCATATGGATAAACCGCAGGAGTCGTCAGCTGGGTCTGAGTCGTCGCCAGTCGAGAGTGAGTCGTCGGTCTCGTCCGAGTCGCAGTCTGAGTCGACGACGGCCGAATTGGGAGATGAGACCTCAATTACTGCCTCTCAAGGTGAGACGTCGGCTGTTTCACCTCAGACTGAGAAGTCACCGGCTGCTGAGTCTGAGCCGTCGGGGGCAACCGCTGCTGCTAATCCGGCGAACCCGGACGTGCCACCCCCAGCGGCTGGCCAGACCGGTTCAGAACCACCCGCTTCCCGGCGCCGCTTCATCGGCACGCCACTCGGCAACGCCCTCGTCATCGCGATCACGGCCGTGGTCATCGTGGCCGGGGTGTGGTTGGTTGGCGAATGGCGGGCGGGCGGTAACGACGACGCTCAGCCAGTCGTCACTGACGCCTCGGGGGCCACGGTCAGCGGTGGCGCGGTCAGCACGATCGACGTCGGTGGTAGCAGTGATGTGCCGGCACCGGCCATCGGGCAACCGGCGGCCGATTTCTCGATGATCTCGATCAGCGGTGACCAGGTCACCTTGTCAGCCCTGCGTGGCCAGCCGGTTTGGCTGGTCTTCGGGGCCACCTGGTGTACGAACTGCCGTTCGGAAGCGCCGGATGTCCAACTCATCAGCGAAGAGTTCAGCGACCGGGCCACCGTCGTCGGCGTCTACTCGGGTGAAGAGATCGCCACGGTCTACGGCTACGCCCAACGGGCCGGCCTGACCTACCCCCAACTGGCCGACACCTTCAACGAGATCACGTCCGACTACCGGGTAATCGGCCTGCCAACCCACTTCTTCATCGACCGTGACGGCAACATCACCAAGATTTCCGTCGGCACGATGACCGCTTCCCAAGCCCGGGCCGAACTGACGTCTTTGCTCTGACGCGCTGACAGATTGGCCGGTTTACCTGACTTGGGTCAGGTCTCCCAATGGTCTGTCTTCGAATCGCTGTGGCTAGGTAGTATGTCGGTTAGGTCAGCTGGCCGGCAGTGGTATCAACCGCGATCGGGCGGTCGCAGAACGGCTGAACCGGCCGGTTGTCAGCCTGGTAAGTCCGACCGAGAACGGTGGCCTCGATCGACGAGATCGCCACGGGCGTCAGCAGGACATTCCACAGCACTCCCCGGTCGTACGGCGGCGTCGTGCGCGAGCCGACATAGCGGGCGACGGCCACCTTGGTCGGGACGATATCGGCCAGGTTGATCTGGGTGGCGAGCCTTAGAACGTTGATCGCGGTCGCGACTTCCGCTGGGACAGGGGCGAAGAGTGACGCCAGGCCAGAGGCCGACTCGTGGATTTCCAGCGGTACGCCGACGACGCTGATCGTGTTCGCCGGGCTGAGGCCGACAATGTGGAGTTCCATCGTTGTCGAGCGGCCGTCGAAGGTGTGTTCGGAAGGCGTGTGAAAGTGGAATTCGACGACCCGGTAGGTGATATCGCCAACACTGAAACTGCCACCACCGCCGGGTTTGTCGACGCCGTCAACAGTCACCGGGACAGCTTGAATGGCGTAGCCATTGTTGAATTCCCGCCACTGGCAAGACTGAAAGTCGAATTCCAGCGGCTGAGTCGTCGGGATGCTGGGTAGGGTCGCCAGCGGGATATCAATCGGCGATTGAAAGGCCTCGATATCACCGTCACCGAGCAGATCTTCCAGCCCCTGAGGCCACAGCAAATGACAACTTGGCACGTTGGCAGCGGCTGAAGACGGCACTGTCGCGTTCACACAAAACCCCCTGCCAGATGACCAACCCTGGGCATCACCCACATCATAACCGTCACCTGGGACACCGTCAGCCGTTCTCCACGGTTGCCCGTGACTCACGAAAGTCGCATCTCATCAGTTGTTTGTTCAACTGGAGACAAACCCTTTGTCACGAGACGAGTCATTCTTGTCTCGGGGCGGCAAGAGCCGTCGATTTTCCGGTGGCCGCTATTCAAAGAGGTCACTGAGTCGATTGAGTCAATAGACTGAGGTGATTTCAGCGACCATGAGGGATTCTGATGATAACAACTGCTTTTCTCGCCGAGGCAGCTAACCCCATACCGGAAATCCCCGAAGTCGGACGCATTGTCGAGGTCCGTGGGGCCACCTGGGCCGTGACGGATGTCCGAGACCAAGGTCTACGCCGGAGCCCAGCTGACGAGGGCCGCGCTCAACTGCAACATGTGGTCAGTCTTCAATCTTTGCAAGAGGATCGGATGGGTGAGGAACTGACGGTCATCTGGGAACTTGAAGTGGGCCACACCACTGTGCCCGACCAGGGACTGCCGGAGACCATTAGCGTCGAAGGGTTTGACGACCCAAATCTGTTAGGTGCTTACGTTGACGCGGTTCGGTGGGGTGCTGTGACCTCGGCCGACCCGCAGGCCTATCAGGCTCCATTCCGTAGCGGGGCTCGGGTTGAGGCTTACCAACTGGAACCGTTGCGCCGATCGTTGGCTGCGCCGCGAGCAAATCTGCTGCTGGCTGACGATGTCGGTTTAGGGAAGACCATTGAGGCTGGTCTAGTTATCGAGGAACTACTGCTGCGTCACCGGGCCCGCTCCGTCATCATCGTCTGCCCGCCGTCACTATCGGTCAAATGGCAAGACGAGATGCGGGAAAAATTCGGCTTGGAATTCGTCATCGTCGATTCAGCCCAGATGGCTCAGGCCCGACGTACTTACGGGTTAGCAGCTAATCCGTTTCGACTTTACCCACGGGTCATTGTGTCGCTGGCCTGGTTGCCATCGGTGCGAGCCCAACGGCTGCTGCGGGAAGTGCTGGCAGCGGCGCAGAAATCGAATTCTGCCCGCCGCTACGCCTTCGACATTCTGGTTGTCGACGAGGCGCATCACGTCGCACCGGCTGCACCGACTGGTTATGCCGAGTCACGGGGTTACGCGGTCGATTCAAAACGCACGATAGCTGTCCGACAACTGGCAGAGCAGTGTGAGCACCGGCTGTTCCTGTCGGCTACTCCCCACAATGGCTACTCAGAATCCTTCACTGCACTGCTGGAAATGATCGATCCTCACCGTTTCGCCCGCGGCGCTGATATCGACGAAAAAGCTCTGGACGAAATCACGGTCAGACGCCTCAAGTCGCAAATCAAAGACAAGGGTTTCAAGAGGCGGGAGATCAAATACATCCCTTTTGCTACGAGCACCGAAGAAGAGGCGAATTTCGCCAAGCTGGAC
>JAISGZ010000203.1 GCA_031262845.1 Propionibacteriaceae bacterium
CGAAAGAACTGAGGTGACCGCCGACACCGACCCCCGGCCGTTGGGCCCGGTGAACGAGCATGGCCGCGTTCCAGCGTAGGAGCCGTCGAAACCCGCGTTCCAAATCGACGTCGCCGGGATAATCCGGTTGTGACGAGGCGGCGATCGTGTTGATGAAGTCCGTGGTCGTCAGATTCGGCAGGGCGACTTGGCGTTCACGAGCCCGTTCCAACAAGCGCAACATGACGTAACGCGCCCGGTTGGGGCCGGCCTTGGCGATTAGGCCATCGAGTGAGTCAAGCCACTCATTCGTCTCCTCGGGGTCGGTTTCGGGCAGGTTAGCTGGAATGCCGTTGAGAATCGGTCCCAGATTGAATTGAGGTAACAAAGCCGTGTCCTTTCCCTCTGACGCCAGCCGACGCCAGGAGACGCGCCGGCCGCTCAGCCGCCGCCATTGTGGCCTATTCTGCCGATATGCCTTTGGCCACGCTATCCCCGGGTCCGGTCCGAGGCCGTTCGCTGGAACCAGATGCTGGACGGCGACAGCAGATCGCCGTCCGTTTGGCTCAGCAAACGGCCGCCTGGACGACGACGACGATCACGGAAATGGACCGCCGGCACGACTGGTTCCGGGCTATGAGCCCCGAACACCGGAGCTGGATCACCTTGGTCGCCCGCTCCGGGATCGATCACTTTGTCGTCTGGGTGGCCGATACCGAGGAGGAGGCGCCGGATCCGGCCGCCCTGTTCAACGCCGCGCCCCGGCAGGCCATGCGGCGGATCAGCCTGTGGCAGACCGTCGAGTTACTGAAGACCACGATCGACGTCGTCGAGGCTGCCCTCTACGACTGGGCGTCGCCCGACCGGGAACTGTTAGCGCTGGCCATCGTCTATTTTTCACGCGAGGTGGCATTCGCGGCGGCCCAGGTTTACGCCCAAGCGGCCGAACTCAGAGGCAGCTGGGACGCCCGCTTGGAGGCGCTGGTGGTCGACGCCGTGATGCGCGGTGAAGTGGACGAAGACCTGATTTCACGGGCGGCGGCGCTGGGCTGGTCGGTCAATAGCGGTGGTGTCGTCGTCGCCGTTGGCCCCTTGCCGGACGACCTCGATCTCGACCTCGACCGGATCCACCTCAAGCTGGCCCGCTGGGGCGTCAGTTCGATCGTCTCACCCCAGGAAAACCGCCTGGTCGTCATTATCGGCGGGGCTTTGCTGACTGGGACCTCGGCGGCTCTCGAATGTGTCGCCGAAGTGGCGGATTGTTTCGGTGACGGGCCACTGGTCACAGGTCCCGTGACCGCCGATCTGACGTCGGCTCACTTGTCCGCCCGGTCGGCCTTGGCGGCTCAACAGGCGGCCGGTTTGCGACCTGAGGTCGACCGTCCGGTCGCGGCTGACGATCTCCTGGCCGAGCGAGTGCTGATCGGTGATCCGACCGCCGGTCCGACCCTCCAACAGCGAGCGATCGAGCCACTGCTGGCCGCCGGTCACGATCTCGTGACGACCTTGGCGGCCTTTCTTGAGGGTGGCGGTTCGATTGAGGCCACCGCACGGCAGCTTTACGTGCATACCAACACGGTTCGCTACCGACTGCGCCGGATCGCTGAGGTGACGGGTCTCGATCCGGTTCATCCGGCCGATGCCTTCGCGCTCCAAGTTGCGATCAAATTGTCGCGGTCGCCGGTGGCTGAGGAGGTTAGTGCCCTCGTTTTAGAGGAATCCTCCAAAAAAACTAGGTTGACTTCGTGACAAATTCTGCCTTCGGCGGCCCGGCGACCACCTAGATTAAGGGCTTGTGCTTGCAATTGTCGCTCCGGGCCAAGGTTCCCAAAAACCCGGTCTGCTGTCGGCTTGGCTAGAACTTGATGGCGTGGCTGACGAGGTGGCGCTGGCTAGTGCCGCGACCGAACTTGACCTGGTGGCTTTGGGCACGGTGGCGGACGCCGCCACGATTACGGACACGGCAGTAGCTCAACCACTGTTGGTGACGACGGGTTTGGTGGCGGGTCGTCAACTCCTAGCCGACGGCTTGGTACCCGATTTGTTCGCTGGCCATTCGATGGGTGAGCTGACGGTGGCCGGGTTGGCCGGCATTGTCGATGATGAACCGGTCGTGTCGGCGGCGGCCCATCGTGGCCGCATCATGGCCCAGGCGGCGGCTCAAGCCGAGACCGGCATGATGGCGGTCGTCGGTGGCGAGGCGGACGCCGTGGTGGCGGCGATTGAGGCGGCTGGGACCGAGGTTTCAACCCGCAATGGTCCTGGTCAGATCGTGGCCGGGGGACTCAAGGAGCGCCTAGCCGAACTGCCCGACTTGTTACCGGCCGGCTCGAAAGGTAAGTCGCTGGCCGTGGCGGGAGCTTTCCACACCAGCTTCATGCGCTCAGTGATCCCCGATTGGGCGGTCCGCATCGATCAGCTGACAGCGGCTGAGCCGTCCGCGATCGTGCTATCCAATCTTGACGGTGCCGCGGTCACGTCGGGGGCTGATTTGTTGGCCCGCATGGTGCTTCAAATTACCCACTGCGTCTACTGGGACCGTTGCCTGGAGACGATGGCCGAATTAGGGGTCACGGGAATCTTGGAATTACCGCCCGCCGGGACACTAACTGGCTTAGCCCGGCGTTATTTACCGGGCGCCGAACGGTTCAATCTCAACACGCCCGACCAGCTCGATGAGGCCCGTGAATTCTGCCGCCAACACAGTTCCGGCGCACCGGGGCGATGACTGGCGGAGTTCTTCGCCACGTTAGCGACGACCGCCGCACAACCAAAAACTTGACTGGGACCGAGGTCAAAGTCAACACCGGGAAATACCGGTGACAACAAAATCAGCCAGAAAGAAGGAAACTATGGCTCAGACAGTTGAAGAAATCGTTATTCAATTAGGCACGATCGTCAATGAGGTGGCGGGTATCGAGGCCGCAGAGATCGGCGCCGATAAGACTTTCGGTGACGATTTAGGGATCGACTCGCTGTCGATGGTGGAAATTCTCTACGGCATCGAAGACAGCTTTGATCTGAAAATCCCCGAAGAAGAGGGCAATAACTTCCGGACCGTGGGTGACGCCGCCGCCTACATCGAGAAGGCTCTCATCGAAAAAGAAGAGCAGGAAAAGGCCGCTGCCGGAACTGGCCAAGCCTGACCGTGAAAACTTCTGACATCGTCATTACCGGTCTCGGCGCCACCACCCCGTTGGGTGGCACCGTGGCCGAGACCTGGCGGGCGGCGCTGGCTGGTGTCAGCGGCGTCGGCCCCCTGGAACACGACTGGGCGAAGGAATTGCCTTGTCAGATCGCGGCCGAAGCGGCGGTTGAGCCAGCCACGATGATGCCGGCGGCGCAAGCCCGGCACCTCGACCGGGCCTCCCAATTTGCGCTGATCGCCGGCTTGGAAGCTTGGGCCGACGCCGGTGTTGGGCTCGACGAGGCCAATCCGATCGATCCGGAACAGTTGATCGTGGCGGTTGGCTCGGGCATCGGCGGCCTGTGGACGCTGACCAACAACTGGGACGTGCTCCATACGCGCGGCGCCCGGCGGGTCTCACCGTTTACAGTGCCGATGCTCATGGCCAACGCCGGGGCCGCCAACCTGGGGTTGGCTTTGGGCGCCCAAGCGGCCGTCTACACGCCGGTGTCAGCCTGTGCCTCGTCGAACGAGGCCATGGCCTTGGCGCTCGATCAGCTGCGCTGGGGGCGGGCCCAGGTGGCCGTGGTCGGGGGGACGGAAGCTTGTATCCACCCACTGCCGCTGGCCGGATTCGGCCAGATGAAAGCCTTGTCGAAGCGGAACGACGAGCCAACATTGGCCTCGCGTCCGTGGGACAAGGGCCGGGATGGGTTTGTCATCGGCGAAGGCGCGGCCTGTCTGGTCTTGGAGACACTGGAACACGCTCAAGCCCGTGGCGCTCGCATCTACGGCACGCTGGCGGGCGCCGGCATCAGCGCCGACAACCACGACATCGTCCAGCCCGACCCCTCGGGCCACGGACAGCGACGAGCCATGGAGAAGGCCCTGGCCGACGCCCAGCTGAGCCCGGCTGACATCGTTCACATCAACGCCCACGCCACGTCGACCCCCCAAGGTGACCTGACGGAAGCCGAGTCGGTCCGGGCCGTGCTCGGCGATCAGTCGACGGCGATCATTACCGGCACCAAGTCGATGACCGGACACCTACTTGGCGCTTCCGGTGCCGTTGAATCGGTCTTCACGGTCCTGGCGCTGGTCAACCGGCTGGTTCCGCCGACGATCAACCTGACCGATCCCGAAGACGGCCTGGGGCTCAACGTGGCCGCTCTGACAGCCCAGCCCTTACCGGCTGGCGACCTGGCGGCACTCAACAATTCCTTCGGCTTTGGTGGCCACAACGTGGCCATTGCGATCACAAACGCTCACAGCACGCTCTGAACTATTTTCACGGGCCTCGGCTTCACTGTGGATCAACCACCAGGTGACGCCGAGGCCCGCTGCTGTGTGATCGTGAGGGAAATCGCTCGGTCACCGGTGGGCTGGCGCTGATTAGCTGGGACGGCCACCAGAGCCATGACGTCCCGGGTGAGCAGTCGAACCCTGTCCGGTCTGGTGCTGACCAGTTCCAGAACCAGCCCCGGCACCCGTCCCAGACCCAGAACCGCTGTTGGGGCTGGGAAGACCTTGTTGACCGTGACGATGCTGATACGCCAAATGACGGATTTCAGTGATTGACCGATCGCAATACTGTTCGACGGTGGCCTGAGGATCAACGCTGAGAAGGTCGCGAATAGCCAAGTATTTCGTCGGTGTTATGGAATAGCTATCGGCCAGATCAGCGGTTTGTTCATCAACGACTTGGGTCTCGACTTGGGGCGAACTGCCAGCTGCAGCCAGTTGTTCCGTTAACTGGCTTTGGACCGTGGTCATCAGCGCCGAGGCATCTTCGGTGCTAGCGATATCAGTCACCAGCAAGGCCTCAGAGTTGAGATAGCCAGCGCTGGCGAGTTGGGCCAATAACTCGTTCAGAGCTGTCTCAAGGTCACGCTGGGTTAAAGTCAAGTCCGCGATCACGGCTTCGCCGTCGCTGTTTAAGCCAGTGGCCGAAACAACCCATTGGTCAGCGTTTAATTGCAGTTCAAGCGCCGGATTGACCTCGAGATACAGCCGATAAGCGACTCGGCTGTCAAACGGGTGAGTGGTAGACGGAGTAGCTGCCGAGGAAGCGGCCGGCTGTGGTGCGGAGTTGGGCGAAGTCAGGGTATCGGTGGGGGTTGATAGAACGGCGCGCATGAGCAGTACTCCCACGACCACCACCAAAGCGCCGAGCAGCCACCACCACAGTCGGGGTGGCGGCCAGTGGCTGGGTGTTTGAGGTGGCTCGGTCAGCCGCTCAGTGACGTTGGTCATCGTCCGGGTGATGAGTTCCTCGTCGGCCTGGACGGAATCGAATGCCTGGCGAATTCGGTCATCAATCATGCAAGGCCTCCTCAAGAAGTTTTCGGGCCCGTGCCAACCAGCTATAAACGGTGTTCGGTCGGGAATTCAGTAGCTGGGCAATTTCGACGGCTGTGTAGCCCTCGTAATAGTGCAGATAGACCGTTTCACGGAGTGGAGTTTTTAGGTTACGGACAGCATTCAGAACCGTTGTCACCTCATCGCTGATCGACTCGCTGGCGTAGAGGGCCAATTGGTCACTCGGCGCGCTCCGTTTGAACCGGGCTGACTTCAATAAATCTTTGCATGTGTTCATCGTCACGGTGATGAGCCAATGTTTTTCATGGTCAGGCGATTCGAAACCAGGATGGGTGGCGAATTTCAGGAAGACTTCTTGGAAAACGTCTTCGGCGTCACTGGTCAGGGCTGAATAGAGCGCGCAAACCCGCCGCACGGTGTCAGCGTGACGGCGGATTGCGCAGCTGAGTTCAGCTTGGTCAAGCATCGGTTCAAAAATCAGACGAGATCAGGGGATTGGGCTTGACATTACTGGTGGAGTTACGAGCTTTCAACGGTTGCGATGGTGACCGTTGCCGAAGCCCTGGTGCCGGCCCAGTCCAGTTCCAGCCCCAACTCCGGTACCAGTGCCGGTACCAGCGTCGGGATTAGTGGTGCGAGTGCCAGAGTTCGTGCCATCACCGGTGTAAGGGCACTGGCCCGTCCCGTAGTAGGGGCAATCGGGGTTCAAGCAATTCTGGAAGAAGTTGGTGGTGGGAGCGGCCGATTGCTCAGGAAGGGGGGTGGTGGTCGGAGCTGGCGTCGACTGGGCTGGGTTAGTCGTAGCCACTCGGCCTGAACCACTACCGTCCAGAGGCCGTGTCGAGCTATGAATGGCTGAGTGACTGGCGTTGGCTGGTGGTGCGGCCACCGAATCGGCCGCTGTGGTACCACTCAAGACGATCACTAGGCCGACGAGGCCAAGACCAACAGGTTTCAAAAATCGGGTTCTCATGGGGGATCCTTTCCTTCAGTTACTTCTAATACGACGGTGAACCCTGATTCCTTGTGCTTGGTGGCTGATTTTTTTGACGACGTCAGCTCGCTTCTGCTGGTGATTAGCGCAGACTGATCACATGTGAGGGGTCGGCTTTGGTGAAGCCGATCGGTGAGGCGCAGGTTGTGGCGCGTTGCCCATGAAATTCATAGACACGTTGCCAAGGGCCTGTGGGGTGAATCAGTGCCCTAGCGCTAATCGATCGGCAAACCGGTCCGGTCGGGTCGACGGGGCGGCCGCGGGCGGACGACGGGGCCGGTGTCGGGTTCGGGTGGTGGTTGGTAGCGGAGTTGGTTCGGACCACCGGAAACATCGTCGAGGGCTTCGATGATGGGTTCGGGCAGGGTGGCGTCTTCGACGGCCAGGAGTTCGTCGAGTTGTTCCACCGTCCGTGGGCCGACCAGGGGGGCGGTGACACCGGGGGCATCCCGGACCCAGAGCAGGGCGACTTGAGCGGGGGTCAGAGCTAGGCCGGTGGCGGCTCGGGCGACGGCTTCGACGACACCGTCGCTGGCGCCACCGAGATACGGTTCGACGAACCACGACATGGTCTCGGAGGCACCGCGTGAGCCTTCCGGGATGCCCTCCCGGTATTGCCCGGTGAGAACACCACGGCCGAGCGACGACCACGGGAAAAAAGCCACGTCGAGGGCCGCGCAGCAAGGCAGGACTTCGAGTTCAGCCCGGCGGGCCAGTAGCGAGTATTCGGTTTGGATCGAGGCGATCGGCGTCCGGCCCGGGACGGCCTTTTGCCAGGTGGCGGCGTACGCCAGCTGCCAACCGATGTAGTTCGAGACGCCAACGTGGCGGGCCAGCCCTTGAGCGACGGCTTGGTCAGCCGCGGCCAGGGTTTCGTCGAGCCGGGTCGGACCCCAGGCGTGAATTTGCCACAGGTCGATGTAGTTCGTGCCGAGGCGGCGCAGCGAACCCTTGAGATCGTCGAGTAGGACCTCGGCCCGGGTGTCGACGACCCGGCGGCCATCGCGCCAGATGTAGCCCGATTTGGTCGCCAAGACGAGATCTTGGCGGCGGATGGTGTGGCCGATCAGGCGGCCGATCAGGCTTTCGACTTCGCCGCCACCGTAGGCCGC
>JAISGZ010000190.1 GCA_031262845.1 Propionibacteriaceae bacterium
CCTCGTTTGTAGACCACCACAGAGTTCCGGATCGCCTCATAGGACTTGGCGTCATCCATCAGAATTTCCCTTCAAAATTGTTCCTTGGACGGAAGAGTCAGCCGTGACCGGAGCCATACCGACTGGGGCTTCACCACGTCCTTGGTCCTGACGGACCGACGCGGCTGATCTGGGCCCGAGGGCTCCCATTTCAGGCTGACTCAGTGAACTGAGTCGAAGCCTTCGAGGGTGGACTCTCAAGCCCGGCCGTCGCCGTTGAAGAAGGGTACCTAGCCAGACAAATCGGCTTGGTCTTCCTCACGGAGACTGTCTCACGGCAGCGCCCGGCCGACTCATTCGTCGAGTCGGTCGTGACAAGGCCGTACTGGTCCAGCGCGGGCCAGGCGGCACTGACTGGATTGGCCAGACCGCGAACGGCGATGGCCAGATGAGCTGTGTCACCCCAGCTGGGGTGATTGCCGCGCCAGACAGCGTGAGCGACGGCGGGACGGGTCGGCAGCAATACCAGGGCACGAGTCTCCGCCCTCTGGCCAACGGGGGCTAGAGGGCGGAAACGAGAGCAAATGGTCACGGCCGAGACCCTGTCAAATCTAGGGGTGGGTGGGGCGGCTCAGGCTCCGACCACCACGGGTTCTTCAGCCGGGACCGTCTCGATGACAGCCGGCACTTCGGTCAGGTCAGCCGCTTCGATGATGTCGAATTCACCTTCCAGAGCCGGCGTCTTCTCCTTGACGTCGCACTGTTCGATGTAATCGGCCAACTTGTTGATCGAACCAAAGAGGTACTTCTGGTCGTCGGTAATGGGAGCGTCCCATTCCTCGTCGATCAAGGACACGATTTCCAACGTGTCGAGTGAGTCCAATTCCAAACCACGGCCGAACAACGGCTGATCCGAGTCGATTTGATCGACCGAAACCGGCAGTTCCAAACCATCGACCAGAATCGTGCGCAGCTTGGTGTTCAGCTCACGACGCTCCAAAGCTTGCTCGCGCAACTCTTCATAAGTGGCAGTCATAGTGTGATGTGCTCTCTTTCTTCGTAACTGACGACTAGGAGGTCAGGCCGCCATCGACGGCGATCGTTTGACCAGTGATGTAGGTCGATCCGGGGCTGAGCAAGAAAGCTGCCACCGAAGCGATTTCGGACGGATCGGCCAAACGGCCCATCGGGATCCGAGCGAAGTTTTCATTGTTGACGAACCGAACCATGTCGGTGTTCGTGAAGCCCGGCGCAACGGCGTTGACCCGGACGTTGATCTTCATGTACATCGCTTCCATCGCCAACGTGCGGGTGAGGGCGATCAGCGCCCCCTTGGAAGCCGAGTAGTTGGCCTGGCCGGGCGAACCCTTGAGACCGGACACCGAACTCATGATGACGACTGAACCGCCGCCCTTACGCATCGCCCGGAGGACCTCACGGCAAACCAGGAAGACACCGGTCAGGTTGGTGTCGAGGACCTCGTTCCAGGTGCCCAGCGACATCATCATCATCATCGAGTCGTGAATGATGCCGGCGTTGGCGACCAGACCACCGATCTGGCCCAAAGCCCGGATCTTCCGGACCGTCGCCCGAACTTGTTCCTCATTGGCGACGTCAGCTTTGAAAGCCCAGCCTTGACCGCCGGCGGCTTCGATCAGCTTGACCGTCTCCTGGGCCGGCTCTTCGTGACCGTGGTACAACAGCGCCACGTTCCAGCCGTCCTCAGCCAATTTGATGCAGGTGGCCCGGCCAATACCGCGCGACCCCCCTGTCACAATGGCAATTTTTTTCTCGTTCTCCTCTGTCATCGGACAGGGCCCCCCTTACGGTGATAGTCGTCGTCCACCAGTTCCAACGAAATACTCGATGGGCGCGAGCGCCACAATTTGGCCAAGGAACGGCCTGGACCGAGCACGGCGCCGTTCGTTTCACGAGCCGCCTGCTGGAGGACGAGGTCCCAGCGGACGGGAGCGCGCAAACCATTGCGTAGGTCACCCGCCACGGCCTGAGCCGTGGCCACGACCTGACCCGACGCCGAACCCAGGTAAGGCACACCGGATTCGTGGAAGGGCGTATCTTTCAAAACCTCGTCCCAGTCCGGCAGAACCGGATCCATGAGCCGGGAGTGGAAGGCGTTCGACACTTCCAACAGGCGCGACTTGGCACCGAGCTGGGTTTTGGCCTGAGCGACATTGTCCCTGTGTCCGGACAAGACCACTTGATGACGCCCGTTGACAGCCGCGACATCGATGTCGAGCGAACGGGCGATCTTGAGACAGGTTTGGCGAGCTTCTTCGGACATCACGGCGACGGCCAACATCGCCCCGGGGGCCTGAACAGTTGACATCAGCTCACCCCGGCGCCGGGCCAGCCGGGCGCCATCGGCCACGCTCAGGTAGCCACAGGCGATCGCGGCCGCCAAAGCGCCGATCGAATGGCCCGCGCCCCAGGCGATGGTCGGGGGGGCCGAACGAGTTTCACACCAGACCCGGAAGGCCGCCGCGGAGGCGACCACGATGGCCGGCTGGGCATTCTCGGTTCGTTTCAGAGTGTCGGGGGTGGAGCGCCACATCAAGGCCCGGATATCGAGGTGAAGGGCGTCCGAAGCCTCATCCAAGACGTCTCGAGCCGAAGCGAAATTACGGTCCAAACGTTGGCACATGCCGACCGATTGGCTCCCTTGCCCTGGAAAGAGAAGAAACGTCCGCTCCCCCTCACCAGGAACGGAAACATGAATCTCAGTCACTGGTACCGTCCTGTGTGGTTCGCCAGCGCCGTTCGACGATCTGGTCGCCGCCTGGCTGGGTCGAGTTTTCGAGTGGCCGATTGGTCGCCCGAACGGAATGTCGGTTGTCCGGCAGGAGGACGCTTTCAAAACCGATCGTTCCGTTCCGAAAAGCTACACAACACGATCAAGGGGTGCAGCTGAGTTCGTCGTATCCAAAGCCTTTCTTGACAGTTTCTTGACCGGCTCTTAAGTCCCTGAAAGTACATTTGACGACCTCCTCAAGGACTGTTCGAGACAATTTTTTTTCCGCTCGCAGAACTGACTTAATGGGCTGAATTTTCGCGGTCAATGACGGGCTTGAGAGTTGTTGTTTAACGGCCGCACCGTCACCGAAAGGGCCGCTTCGATCAGGGCGGCACTTTCTCAGAACGCAGTTGGTTGATCACCACTGCCTCCCCAGCTCATTCACTAGCAATAGTTTCTGTTTTGACCGGCCGGCACCGGCCGGGCGCCGCCTCAGCCAGGCTGCCCGGGCACGGGTCGAGCGGCTAGCTGGCCACAAGCGGCGTCGATCGTTTGACCTCGTGTATAACGCAGCGTAACCGGCACACCGGCCGCTTCCAAGGTTTGCTGAAAAGTTTTTCGAGCGGCTGGCCGGGAAGCCGTCCAAATCGAATCCGGCACCGGATTCAGGGGAATTAAGTTGACGTGAAACCAACCCCAATTTCCGCGTTTCTTCAACTGCTGGGCTAATTGGGCGGCCCGGCTCGGTTGATCGTTGATATCCCGGATCAAGGCGTATTCGATCGACACCCGGCGCTTGGTCGTGGCGGCGTAGGCCCAAGCCGCGTCTAGGACCTCGGCCACCGGGTAACGCTGGTTGACCGGCACCAGGCGCTGCCGCAGATCGTCGTCCGGAGCGTGCAGTGAGATCGCCAGCGTCACTGGCAAACCCTCCGCCGCCAACCGTTCGATGCGGGGCGCCAAGCCCACTGTCGACACTGTGATA
>JAISGZ010000219.1 GCA_031262845.1 Propionibacteriaceae bacterium
TGTGGCGGGCCAATCTGTTCGGCAACTCGGCCAAGGGGTCGGAGTATTTCCTGCGTCACCTGTTGGGCGCCGAGGATCAGGTCACGAGCCCCGAAGCGACCCCGGACAAGCGGCCTCAGAGCGTCGTCTGGCGTGACCAACCCGGGCGCGGCAAGCTCGATTTGGTGACCACACTGGATTTCCGGATGACCGGCACGGCCTTGCTGTCGGACATCGTCCTACCGGCCGCCACCTGGTACGAGAAGGCCGATATTTCGACCACCGACATGCACCCCTTCGTTCATTCCTTCGCCGCCGCCGTGCCACCACCGTGGCAAGCCCGGACCGATTTCCAAATCTTCGCCCAGTTGGCGGACAAGGTCTCCGAACTGGCCGCAGCCCGGCTCGGTGTCCGGACCGATGTGGCGCCGATTCCGTTCATCACCGATACGCCGGACGAGATGGCGAATCCCCACGGCCTGGTCCGGGATTGGAAGACCGGTCAGGTCGAGCCGATTCCCGGTCGGACGATGCCGAAGATCGTGGTGACGCAGCGGGATTACAGCCAGATCGGCCAGAAATACCGGACGGTCGGGCCGCTCATGACCAAGCTCGGCGCCGCCACCAAGGGTGTCACCGTCAACTGCGATGACCCGGTGGCCTTCCTGGCCGAACGTAACGGGGTCGCCGAAACCGGGGTCGGGGCCGGCCGGCCGCTGATCGACACGGATGTCAAACTGGCCGACGCCATCCTGGCGTTCTCCGGCACCACCAACGGCACCCAAGCCCAGTTGGGTTTCGAAGCCCTCAGCCAACGCACGGGCCGGGATCTCAAACATCTCTACGAAGAGAACGTCGGCTGCCGGATCACCTACGCCGACACCCGGGTGGAACCGAAACCGGTTTTCACCAGCTACGAATGGTCAGGCTCGGAAACCGGCGGGCGGCGCTACTCGGCTTTTACGACCAACGTCGAGGAACTGAAACCGTGGCACACCGTGACCGGGCGGCAACAGTTCTACATCGACCACGATTGGATGGCCGAACTGGGCGAACTACTGCCGGTCTACCGGCCACCACTTCACCTCCTGGCCCACGCCCCGGCTCCAGCCTCACGAGCCGGCGGCCGTCAGGCTGAAGTCATCGTGCGTTATCTGACGCCACACTCGAAGTGGTCGATTCACTCGCAATACCAAGACAACCCATTCATGTTGGCGCTGTCCCGGGGCGGCCCGGTGATTTGGCTGTCGGTGCCGGACGCCGAACAGGCCGGCATCAAGGACAACGACTGGATCGAGGCTTACAACAACCACGGTGTCATCACGGCCCGGGCCATCGTCTCTCACCGCATCCCGGCCGGGCTGGTCTACATGTACCACTCGAAAGACCGCAACGTCGATGTCCCCAAGACCGAGTCGACCGGCCGCCGCGGTGGCACTCACAACGCCGTCACCAGGCTCTATATGAAACCCAGCCATTTGCTGGGGGGCTACGGCCAACTGTCGTATGGCTTCAATTATTACGGGCCCACCGGCAACCAGCGTGATGAACTGACCCGGATTCGCCGCCGGTCACAGGAGGTTGAGTACTGATGAAAATCCTGGCGCAGGTGGCGATGGTCATGAACCTCGACAAGTGCATCGGCTGCAACACCTGCTCGGTCACCTGCAAACAGACCTGGACCAATCGTGACGGTATCGAATACGCCTGGTTCAACAACGTCGAGTCGAAGCCGGGGATCGGTTTCCCGAAGGCCTGGGAGGACCAGAGCCAGTGGCGAGGAGGTTGGAAACTCGACGCCCACGGCCGCTTGACCTTGGTCGCGGGGTCGAAATTGGGCCGTTTCCTCGGCTTACCGGCGCCGCGCCACCTGCCTGGCTTGGAGGATTACGGCGAGCCGACGACTTACGACTGGGACACTCTGCTGTCGGCCCCGGCCGGTACCGATATGCCGGTCGCCCGGCCGCTCGACGCGCTTTCGGGCCAGCCGCGGCCGATCACCTGGGGCGTCAACTGGGAAGACAGCCTGGCCGGATCGCCGCAGTTCGCCAACCTCGATCCGAATCTGAGGGCGATTTCCCAGCAAGTGTCGGAGGCGATCGATCAGACCTTCTTGTTCCACCTGCCCCGCATCTGCAATCACTGCCTCAATCCGGCTTGCGTGGCGTCGTGTCCGTCGGGGGCGATGTTCAAGCGTCAGGCGGATGGCATCGTGCTGGTCGATCAGAACGCTTGCCGGGGCTGGCGGCTGTGTGTCAAAGGCTGCCCGTACAAGAAGACGTACATCAACCACCGTTCTGGTAAAGCCGAGAAATGCACCTTCTGCTTCCCGCGCATCGAGGAGGGTTTGCCGACGGTTTGCGCCGAGACCTGTAGCGGTCGGATGCGCTACATCGGCCTGGTCTTGTACGACCTCGACCGGGTTGAAGCGGCCGCGTCGATCCGTGACCCGAAGCAACTGCTGGCTGCCCAACGGCTGGTCTTCGCCGACCCGAACGACCCCGAGGTGGTGGCGAATGCGCTCGCCAACGGGGTCGCCGAGGACTGGCTTGAGGCCGCCCGGCGTTCCCCGGTGTGGGCCCTGATCAACCGTTTCCAGGTCGCTTTGCCGCTCCATCCTGAGTTCCGAACTCTGCCGATGGTGTGGTACATCCCACCGTTGTCACCCGTCCTCGACGCCACCGCGGCGTTTGGTGGTGACAACACCGAAGCCGACGACGTCGCCCGGACCGTGGCCCAACTCCGTATTCCGATGGAATATCTGGCGCAACTGTTCACGGGCGGCGACGTTTCAGCAGTGGCCGGCGTCTTGATGAAGCTGTCGGCGATGCGCACGCACATGCGCAACGTCACCGTCAAACATGAGGTTGACGAGCCCTTATTGGCGGCCGTGAAGACGACGGCAGCCGACCTTGAGGCGTTGTACCGCTTGCTGGCGATTGCCAAACCGGCCGACCGTTTCGTGATTCCGTTGGCCCACAACGAAGATGCCCGGCGGTTGGCCGGTTGGCAATCGGGCTGTGCCCTGGACCAGGCCGGCGGTCCCGGGATGAGCCATCGGCCGACCATGGCGGTGTCGTCATGAACCCGGCGCAACAACTCTACGCTCTGGCGGCCTTGTTGCTGGCCTACCCGGACGACGCTTTCGTCGAACAATTGCCGCAAGTCGACCATTTGGCCAAGCGGCTGCCGAGCCGACAGCAGGCTCGCCGCCTGGCCAGTTTTACCCACTGGGCGCTGGCCGTCGGGCCGGACCGGCTACGTCAGGACTACACCGACACTTTCGATCTGCGCCGAGCGACAACCTTGGATTTGACCTACTACGAGCACGGCGACACGCGCGATCGCGGGCAAGCGCTGTTGGCGCTGAGTGGGCGTTACCGGCTGGCCGGAATCGAGCCCGGCGCCGGTCAACTGCCCGATTATCTGCCGGCCCTGTTGGCCTTCGCCGCCCAGACCGACCCGAGCTTGGGTGAGGCGGCTTTACGGTCCTGCCGGCCCGGCCTGGAAGTTTTGCGCCAGGCGCTGGCCAGCCGGCACTCCCGTTGGGCCGGCCCGGTCAAAGCCGTCGTCCAGACGCTCGGACCGCTGTCGGCTGACGAGCGCCAACGAGCGGACCAGCTGCGGGCCGCCGGGACACCTCAAGAAGCGGTTGGCGGCGCCCAGTTTGATATCGCCCGGGCCGCCTTGCCGGCGCTGGCGGCGCGGACAGTTCGCTCAGAACGACTCGACCGGCAACCCCTCAGGCTCGTCCAAGGAGGCGTGGCATGAATAATTTCTGGTTCGGTATTTTCCCCTACATCGCCTTGTCAATCTTCGTGGTCGGACACATTTGGCGTTACCGCCACGACAAATTCGGTTGGGGTACGCACACCAGCCAACTGCTGGAACACCGCTGGTTGGGGCTGGGCTCGCCCTTGCTCCACCTCGGCGTGCTGCTGGTCGTGCTCGGCCACGGTCTGGGTCTGTTGATTCCCGCCAGCTGGACCGAGGCCATCGGTCTGTCCGAGTCGGCCTATCACGTCCTGGCCGTAGCCAGCGGCACGGTCGCGGGCCTGCTCTTGGCGGCCGGTCTGGTCATTTTGGTCCTGCGCCGGGTTGTTTTCCGGGCCCGATTACGTTTGGTGACGAGTCGATCAGACTATGTCCTGTTTCCGTTGCTGGTCCTGGCGGTCGGGTTCGGTTTGGGCGCCACCTTGGCCTGGAATGTCTTCGGCGCCGGTTTCGACTATCGGGAGACAATGTCGGTTTGGTTCCGGTCGGTCTTCGTCGGTGCCCCGCAGATCGAGTTGATGGCGGCCGTGCCCTGGGCCTACCAAGTTCACGCCATCAGCGGCTTCCTCGTCTTCGCCGTCTGGCCGTTCACCCGGCTGGTCCACGTCTGGTCGATTCCGTTGGAATATTTCGTGCGGCCGTTCGTCGTCTACCGGCGCAAACGTTTGCCCGCTACGGTCTCAAGTCATGAATAGTCCTCTGCTTCTCCCGTCTCGGTGTGATCAAGAAACCCCGACGCCAGCCGGGTCTTCCTGTGCGCCTGACGGTGGGGGAAGCGGAGTGATGGTTAAGGAATCTGACGGCGGACGGGAAGCTCCGGTGGTAGCCGGGTCTGCCCAGGCATCTGATGGTGGGGAAGACGGTGTGGCACTGGAATCTGATGGCGGACTGGCAGCCTGCCGGTTGTCGCGGGCAGTCGACAGCAGGGGAGGCGGTGTGGCGCCGGAATCTGGCGGTGGACGGGAGGCCAGCCGCTGGTCGTTGGCAGCTGATTGCGACACTAGTGCTGTGGTTCACGCTGACCCAGTGGCGGTCAGTGACGACGTGGCAGCCCCGGTCAATGACGACGTGACAGCCCAGGTCTGCGGTGTTGGTGGTGACACCACGCGGGACAGCGATGGACGGACGGTGACACCTCATCGCTTAACTCATCTGAACGATCAGGGCGCGGCCCACATGGTCGATGTCGGGGACAAGCCCGTCACCCGGCGATCGGCCACCGCCCAGGCGCTGGTGGCCTGTGCGCCGGCCACCTTGGACTTGCTCGGTTCCCATGACCTGCCCAAGGGGGATGGCCTAGCCGTCGCCAGGATCGCCGGGATCGCGGCGGCCAAACGGACGGCCGACCTGATCCCACTCTGCCATCCGATCGTGATCGACGCCGTCACGGTCGATCTCGTGATCGTCCACGGTGGCGTATCGATTACGGCCACGGTCCGGACCGAAGGCCGGACCGGCGTCGAGATGGAAGCTCTGACCGCGGCCAGTGCCGCCGCTCTAACGCTGATCGACATGATCAAAGGGGTCGACCGGGCGGCCGACATCAGCGGCGTCTGGCTGGTCGAAAAGGCGGGTGGCCGCTCGGGGACGTGGCGGCGGCAGCCGACCGTGGTCACCCCACAACCAACCTTGTCCGCCCCAGCAAATTTTACGAACTTCCCGGTATCCGCCGGTCAACCGGACAATCTACCGGCGGATACCGGGAATCACGACCTGGCGAGTGTCACACCAGCCGGGTCGGAGCTTGGGGTGGCGGGCCAGCCCGTGTCGGAGCATGTGGTCGATGACCGGGCGGACATGGTTGGCGACCGGCGGACTTGGGATGCGGGCCAGCCCGTGACGGAGGGCGGCCGAAACAACGACCGATCACCCAGCCTGACCCAGACTGTGGCGGTAACCGGTGTCACAGAGTGTCCGACGACTTCCACCTCTCCCACCCAGACCCCGACCCGAACCGTGACGGCAACCGTCATCACCGTCTCGGACCGGGTCGCGGCCGGGGTGCGGGCCGACCAGTCCGGGCCTGTCATCGCCCGCTTGTTGGCCGAGGCCGGGGTAGCACTGACGGCGCCCGTAGTCGTACCCGATGAGCCCGCGGCCATCGAGCGGGCGATCCTGGCGGCGGCCCGCCAAGCGACGGTCATTGTTACCACCGGTGGTACCGGGATCACTCCGCGCGATCAGACGCCCCAAACCGTCCAACCGTTGTTGGAGTTCGAACTACCTGGTCTCACCGAAGCCATCAGGGCGGCCGGACTAGCCCAAACACCGATGGCTGCGCTGTCACGAACACTGGCCGGTGTGGTCGCCGAGGCCGAGACCGGGCGTCGGGCCGTGGTCGTCTGCCTGCCGGGTTCGCCAGCCGCCGTCGAATCCGGAGTAGGCGTCCTCGTGCCCTTACTCGGCCACCTGGTCGATCAGTTGGCCGGTGGTGATCATGAGCTGCCTAGCGGCCAGACACCGGTTGGTGTCGGCGTTGAGGGTGTTGGCAGTCTGGCGCACTCTGATCGCCCGACCGTGTCCCTTCCGTCCGACGACATTTCACCAGCCCAGCGCCACCCTGTGGGTTTCAAGGACTGATCATGGTCCGGACTTCTTCACCTCAGTTCAAACCGACTGAAGTTCAGTTCAACGGGGACGGAATTCATCCCTGCCCGGTCGAAGCTCAGTTCAAACCGACCGAAACTCGGTCTGACTCGACCGGAACTCGGTCCAGCCGGACTGATGCTCATCCCTGTCCAGCCGCATCAGGCGTAGCGGCAGGCCAGATCGTGACTGGCTCGGAGCGGTTACGGGCTTTGGAAGTGACGGCCACGGCGATCGACCCGGCGGCGTTGGAGCGGTTGTGCCAGAGCAGCCGATCGGGTGCGGTCGTGACTTTTCAGGGCGTCGTGCGGGATCACGACGACGGCCACGCCGTCAGCTGGTTGCGCTACGAGGCTCACCCGGCGGCGGCGGCAATCGTCCGGCCGCAGATCGTCGATTGGCTGGAGGCCCACCCGGCGGTCGAATCCGTCGCAATTGTCCACCGGGTGGGTGACCTGCGGATCGGTGACTTGGCCTGTGTCGTGGTCGCGGCCAGTGCCCATCGGGCGGCCGCTTTTACGGCCTGCGCTGAACTGGTTGACCTAGTCAAAGCCGAGTTGCCAGTCTGGAAGCACCAGGGTTTGGCCGACGGCAGCGCCTACTGGGTGGGGGTGCCGACGTGAGTGAGAATGTGGTGGTGACGGCTCAACGTGGGAGGTCGCTCCGATCAAGTCGGTCAAGTCCGGTCGTCGCCCCGACTAGTACTCGCAGTGCGCCATCAATGGAATCCATTCTGGTCCCAGGACGATTCGACCAGCCGGGGGCGTCGAAACAGCAGTCTCATCGGCGGGCCGTTGGCACACCGATGCCCCAGACACCGTTAGCTGTCTCTGACCTTGGACCGAGCCGACGTGAACATCCATCGGCTCGGGCGTCGGGACTAGCAACCTCAAATCAGCCGGTGGTGACATCACCAACGGCGTTGGTCGATCGGTTCGGCCGGGTTCACACAGATCTGCGGCTGTCCCTGACCGACCGTTGCAATCTCCGTTGTGCGTACTGTATGCCGCCGGCGGGTTTGGAGTGGACCCGGCGAGCGGAGCTGTTGACGGCCGACGAGATCGTGCGGGTGGCCGCGGTCGCGGTGGCGGCGGGTGTGACGAAGATTCGGTTGACCGGTGGCGAACCCTTGGTGCGTCCGGATTGTGTTGACATCGTGGCCGGTCTGGCCGAGCTGACTCCCCGTCCCCAGATCGCTTTGACGACCAACGCCGTACTCCTCCAGGATTTGGCCCAGCCCCTAGCCGCAGCCGGTTTGAATCGGGTCAATCTGTCCCTCGACAGTCTCGACCGCGAGACCTACGCCCGGCTGACCCGGCGCGACCGCTTGCCGGCCGCTTTGGCTGGTCTGGCGGCGGCCCAACGTGCCGGCTTAGCCATCAAAATCAACGCCGTCCTCTTACCCGGCATCAACGACACCGAGGCACCGCAACTACTCCGTTTCGCGCTCGAGCAGGGGGCTGAGATGCGCTTCATCGAGCACATGCCGTTGGGTGAGGCGGCACCGTGGCAGCCGGACCGGTTCATCACGGCCGCGGAAATTCTCGACCGGCTGCGGGCTGACTTTGAACTGGAGCCACTCGGTCGACCCGATGCGGCGACCGCGGAACGGTGGCTGGTCGATGGCGGGCCGGGCGTGGTTGGTGTCATCGCTTCGATGAGTCGGCCGTTTTGTGGTGATTGTTCACGGCTGCGGCTGACCGCTGACGGCCAACTCCGCCACTGTCTGTTTGCCACGACCGAGACGAATCTGCGAGCCGCCCTCCGGTCCGGCGCCACGGCGGCTGACCTACTCGGTCTCATGCAGACCTGCCTGAACGACAAATCGGCGGGCCACCAGGTTGGTGCGGCCGATTTCCAAAAGCCCGCCCGCGGTATGTCCCAGATCGGTGGTTGATCGTGCTGGTATCACCTGACCCCGTATTCCCTTCCACGGCTAACTCCGTGCTCTCTCCCACAGCTCCCACGGCCAATCTCGCGTTCTCTCCCACGGCTCGTGCAACTCGTGCCAACCCTGCATTCCCTCCCACAGCCAACTCCGTGTTCTCTCCCATGGCTCGTGCAGTTCGTGCCAACCCTGCATTCCCTCCCACAGAAAAATTCCAAGCCAAAATGGTTCGAAAAACGGCCAAAACCGAACCAGTTTGGCTGGGAATTTGGTCCACCCAGTTTGGGGTGAAGGGTAGAGAGGAATGAGGGGGGCGCGGGGAGGAAGAGGGGGGAGTCGAGTTGACGCCATTGTGGTGGCGGGTGGGCGGTCGGCTCGGCTGGGGGGATATCCCAAGGCTCAGTTGGTTCGGGGCGGACACTCGCTGGTGGCTGGGGCGGTCGAGGCGAGCTTTGCACTCGGGGCGGAGCGGGTCGCCCTGGTGGGGCCACGGGACAGCCTGTGGTCGGCGCTGGACGCTGAGACTCGGCGGGCGGTGACCGCTGGCCGCTGTCTGTTGACTCAAGAAGACCCGCCGTTTACCGGTCCGGCCCAGGCCACGGCCGCTGGCGTGGCCGCTCTCGGCCTGATGGAGGAAAGTTCAGGCGTCGTCCTGTTGTTGGCCTGCGATATCCCGGCGGCGGATGCCGCCTTGACCGCTGCTCTCGAGTGGTTGTTGGCCAGTGATTTGTTGCAGGGAGACTCTCCGCGCTGGGACGGTGTCGTCTGCACGGACACCAGCGGTCACGAACAGTGGCTGCTCGGTTGTTACCGGGCCAGCGCCCTGGCCCGAGTCTGCGCACAACTTGGCTCCGACCAACGATCCATGCGCGCTTTACTCGGTGATTTACGTTTAGCCCGACTGACTATTGATGAGTCAACGGCCGCCGACATCGACACCTGGGAAGCCGCCGAACAACTCGGCTACACCGTGTCGCCGCCCTATCTGGACAAGTCTCAACTCGAAACTGCCACGGCCAAACTCAACTGAACAACCACAACTGACTAGGAGTAACACCATGTCCGACGACCAACAACCCGACGAGGTCCTCGCCCGCTGGGTGACCGCGCTAGTAGCTGAACTCGGGCTCGACCCCGACGCGGCTGCCGGTACACCCGGGCTACTCGATATGACTAAGGTCGTTGCTCACACCGTGGTGCGGCCGGCGGCCCCCGTCTCGGCTTTGCTCTGTGGTCTGGCCGCGGGTCGGGCCGGTGGTTCGGCCGCCGATATCCAGCAGGCCCTCGATCGGGCCACCGAGTTAGCCGAGCGCTGGTCATGATCCCGGCTGGCCACGTGCCCGTGACACGTGTCGGTTGCTGGGCTCATAACGTACGTAGTCGGTTCCGTAACAACTCAGTGGCAGTAGATGCATTGCCAGCCAATGGCCCCAGCTTTCCCGACGCTTTGTCCGCTCCCGGGTGACCGTGGCCAGATGTGAACTACTGACCCGTAAACCCTGCTACAACCCGGGAAGGACACCCGATCTCATGACGCCCACCCAAGACGCAGTCGCGGATTCACGCCCGATGATCCGTGTCCGCTACTTCGCCGCCGCCCGTGAGGCCGCTGGAACGTCCGAGGAAAGCTGGCCAGTCACCACCGCCACCACGGTGGCCGACCTGTTAACAGCCCTCAGCCACGACCGTGGCGACCAGTTAGCCCAGGTCATCGCCCACTGTTCCGTCCTCGTCGACGGCGCCCGAGCCCACCTCACCGACCCGCTCCCCGACCACGCCACAGTCGACCTCCTCCCTCCCTTCGCCGGTGGCTGAGCCAGCAGCACCAGTGGGAACGGCTCCACGCCGACCTTCCCCCCTTCACCGGTGGCTGAGCCAAGCGAAATTTCAAGCCCAAATGGTTCGAAAATCGGCCCAAATCGAACCATTTTGGCTTGGAATTTGGGCTGATCGAGAGAAACCGGGAACCGACATGGCGGTGATGGTTGGCCGTAGACTACGGCGGCGGGTGATGCGGTTCGCCGTGTCGATGGGTCCGGAGCCTCCAGAGTCCAACCAGCCGGAGCCTCCTGTGTCCAACCGGGCTGGGAGAACGGTGACCAGCCGGGCGGTCGCTGGACAGATCTGGTGGCGGCTGGCCAATGGCAGCGGGCCAAGGGC
>JAISGZ010000228.1 GCA_031262845.1 Propionibacteriaceae bacterium
GCAAGCCCAAATGGTTCGAAAATCGGCGAAAATCGAACCATTTTGACTGGGAATTTTGGCGGTGTGACCTAGTACTTAACCGAAACGACCTACGCCGACGGCACCATCGACCCCGTCTCGAGCATCCGCACGTGCCAGCTCAAAGCCTGGCGCAGGTCGTGCGGCGTGTGGGCCGAGTTGGCGGTCTTGGCGGCTTGAGCGACGTAGTCCTCAAGCAGCGGCCGGTAGGTCGGATGGGCCACTTTGATCATGGCTTGGGCTCGCTTGCGAGGAGCCAGGCCACGCAAGTCGGCCACGCCTTGTTCGGTGACGACGACCATGACGTCGTGTTCGGTGTGATCGTGGTGGCTGACCATCGGCACGATGCACGAAATGGCGCCACCCTTGGCCGTCGACGGGGAGACGAAGGCCGAGATGTAGGCGTTGCGCGTGAAGTCGCCCGAACCGCCGATGCCGTTCTGCATTCGCGAGCCCATGATGTGGGTCGAGTTGATGTTGCCGTAGAGGTCGGCCTCGATCATGCCGTTACAAGATAGGACGCCGAGCCGCCGGATGACCTCGGGGTTATTCGAAATTTCCTGGGGTCGCAAGACGATATGCCGCTTGTAGTGTTCGGCGTTGTCGTTCATCTTGACGGCCGCGTCGGGGGACAGCGAGAAGGCCGTGGCCGAAGCGATGTCGAGCTTGCCGGAGTCGATCAGGTCGAGCATGCCGTCCTGGATGACTTCGGTGTAGCTCGTCAAATGGGTCAGGTCCGAGTGCAACAGGCCCGAGAGGACAGCGTTGGCGATATTGCCAACCCCGGATTGCAGCGGCAGCAGGTTCTTCGGCAAGCGGCCCTGTTTGACTTCGTTGAGCAGGAAATCGACGTAGAAACCGGCGATGGTTTGCGATTCAGCGTCGAGTTCCTTGAACGGCGTATTGCGGTCCGTGCCGTCGGTTTCCACGACCGCCACGACCTTGGCCGGGTCGACCCGCAGGGTCGGCTGGCCGATGTGTTGGCCGGGCTCGATCAGCGGGATCGGCCCGTTGGCCGGCGGCAGGAGCGTGCCGTAGTAAAGGTCGTGCATCCCTTCGAGGGCTTCCGACTGCCAGCTGTTGACTTCGAGAATGACCTTGTCAGCCGTGTCAAGATAAACGTTGTTGTTGCCGACCGAGGACGACGGGATGAGTTCGCCGGACGCCGTGATGGCCGTCACTTCGATAATCGCGAAGTCGAGCCGGCCGAGGAAACCTTGCCGAACTACGGGACCGGAATGTGACAGGTGAATGTCGCAGTAATCGGTCACGCCACCGTTGATCGCCTGGCGCATCTTCGGGTCCGACTGGTACGGCATCCGGAAGCTGACCCCGTCGGTCGCCGCCAGCACACCGTCACACTCCGGCGCCGTCGACGCGCCCGTGAACAGACCGACCCGGAGTTGGCGGCCGGCGGCTTTTTCGGCCTCAATCCGCTGGGCCAGCGCGCCCGGCAGAGCTTTGGGGTAGCCAGAGCCCGTGAAGCCGGATAAACCGATCTGATCACCATCGTTGATCAGGGCCGCGGCCTCGTCGGCGGTCATGACTTTGTTCTGGAACACCTGAGAACGGATACGCGACATGGGGTCATCCTTTCGTCGTCGAGTTAGACGATGCCGAGTCGTGAAGGCGGCCGGGAGAATCCACGGCAACGAAGTCCTTGTTACCCCACAACCTCAGCTGACGAGATTGTGGTTCCGCATCGCGGACAGTCAGCATGACCCATCGTAGGGCTTCCGCTGTCGGACCAACTCAGGTCTCACGGGAATCGCTGTCGGCAAGCCGCGCCGTTGACCTCACGCCAGTAGTTCAGGTCGGTTATTCGACCGATTATGTGGTCGGCCACGTCACGGGACACGAAGAATGACACAGCAATTATTCGGGGCGGCCCACACCGGAGAATGTCAGCCCAAGGCCGCGCGCGCCCCGGCCTCTGCCACCTGAATATCCTCTTCGGCGGTACCGCCCGACGAACCGACGGCGCCGACGATCACGCCGTCAGCCGTAATCGGCACCCCGCCGCCGAAGATGATCAAACGGTCGGTTTTGACGATGCCGTGCAGTAGTGGTGGGTTGTCGGCCAGCATGGGCCACCAGTCGGCCGTCGGCTGGTTGAAGGCCGTCACCGTGTAGGCCTTGTCCTGAGCGATCTGGATCGACATCGGCGGTGCCCCGTCCATCCGGGCGACGGCCAGCAGGACACCGGCCCGGTCGGCCACGGCGATGCACGACGGAGCGCCGATGCGGGCCGCCTCGGCGACAGCGGCCTCGATCGCCCGCCGGGCTCCTTCATAGGTCACGGTGGTCTGGGTGGTCAGAGTGCTCGGCATCGTTATGGCCAGCCTTTCTTTCGTCGATTGATCGAGTAGTCAGGGGCGCCTGACCACTAGTAGTAAACCCCGAGTGACCCGTCGCGCCTAGAATTTTCCATTCGGAAAATTGTCGTGTACTTCATGGAAAATTCTAGATGCGACAGGCCGCTAGTGGTCGGCCACCTCACGAGACACGAAGAATGACACAACAATTAACCGGGGCGGCCCACGTGGCATGGGAAATCTCCGGTGGTCGCAGGGGCCAGTGGCCGCGGCCGCTGACCTCACTCCAGGACCGCCATCGGCTAATGTGAGTCGCACTGGAGCGTCACGCCTGACAAGGATTTCATGACCGACATCGCCACCCTGCCCCCGCCGCCTGAAGCCAGCCAAACCGGCTACCCCATCAGCCCGCGGACCGGTCAGCCACAACGTCCGGCCTGGCTGGTCGCGGTCGGCGTGATCTTCAGCGGCCACATCGGGCTGGCGCTGTGGTGTTATCTGTCGTTTTGGTGGACGGCCGCCAGCGTCACCGCCTTACCCGAAGCCAACCGTCTGTTCGCCTGGCTTCATCCGGATCCGGTGTCCGTCTTGGCCGTCGTCTTGGTCGTTCTGACGACGCTTCTCGCGGCAGCTGTCGTGACTTTCTGGGGAGTTCTCATCTACCACGCTTGGCACGGCCACCGCTGGGTCCGCTGGGGGGCTCTGCTCGGTCTGTTGACCTCGGCCGGTTGGTTCTTTCTCCACAGCCCACTACGTCTCGGCTGGTTCGATTTCCTCCGCCACCCAGCCGCCCAAATCAGCCTCGCCGCGCTCACCGTGATTCTCACGGCCGTCGCCATCACCTGGCTCTGGCTTGGTAGTTTCCGCCGTTTTTCGGACGCCATGACGCCCCCCACCCGCAGATCGGAAGAGCGTCGGGT
>JAISGZ010000165.1 GCA_031262845.1 Propionibacteriaceae bacterium
TGACGGCTGACGGCTGACGGCTGACGGCTGACGGCTGACGGCTGACGGCTGACGGCTGACGGCTGACGGCTGACGGCTGACGGCTGAGAATATCAATCTGGTAATCGAGGATCGCGACACAAACCAGCCCGAAAAACCGGGTTAATCCATCAACAGGGACAAATCGAATATCGAACACTGTGGCCAGGGCCGGGGTCGAACCGGCGACCTCATCCTTTTCAGGGATGCGCTACTACCTACTGAGCTACCTGGCCGAGCCTTTGGCGGAACGGCCACTGAATAATCAGTGGCCGCCCACCTTGGCGACCCCGACGGGACTTGAACCCGCGACCTTCGGCGTGACAGGCCGACGCGCTAACCAACTGCGCTACGGGGCCTTATGGCCGACCCGGCGAACCGGGCCGAAGCAGAACTATACCCAGGCTTGGGGCCCGAGGCTAATTCTCCTCACCGGCGGGTTTTCTCAGAAGCCAACGGGCTGTGAAAAGAACTCACCGGTTCGCATCCCCAACGGGATTCGAACCCGTGTTGCCGCCGTGAAAGGGCGGAGTCCTAGGCCGCTAGACGATGGGGACCAGCAATGCGCTGCGCTAGCATACGCTATTCCGACCCCGAAACACACTTCACGGCTGACCGTGGACCGGTCAGACCGCTTTCGTCGGTGCCGGCCGGCGGCGTAACAGATCACCGTCCAACTGGGGTAGATAGGTCTGTTTGATGACTCGCTTCAAGAGTTTGCCGGAGGCGTTGCGGGGCAAGCTCTCGGACGCCACGACCACCCGCCGCGGGACTTTGAAAGCCGCCAACTGCTGCCGGACGAATTGGATGATGTCGCCTTCGGCCAGGTTGGCACCAGCCTGCAGTGAGACCACGGCCACGACGACTTCGCCGAAGCGGGGCTGCGGGGCGCCGATGACCGCCACTTCGGCGATCTCGGGCAGCTGGTGAATGATCTCTTCGACTTCCCGTGAGCTGACCTTCTCACCGCCGACGTTGATCGTGTCCTTCAAGCGATCGACGAAGTAGAGGTAGCCGTTGTCGTCGAGGTAGCCGACATCACCACTGTGTAACCAGCCGCCACGGAACAGAGCCGCCGTGGCGGCCTCATTCCCGTAGTAGCCATGACAGCATTGGGGCGACCGGAAACAGATTTCGCCCTCGACGCCGGGACCGGCTGAAGTCGTGCTGCCAAAGGGCACGATCGCGACTTCGACGGCCAAAATCGGACGGCCGGCCGAACCGGCGTGACTACGCTGGTTCTCAGGCGGCAAGACGGTCGCGGCCGGAGCCATTTCGGTTTGGCCATAGAAATTCCACAGCCGCAGCTGCGGCAGGCGCTCTTCCAGCTCTTCCAAGACCGCCACCGGCATCGCCGAAGCGCCGTAATAGCCCTTGGTCAAACAGGCCAGGCCGGTGGCGTCGAAATCACGGTGGTGGAGTAGTTCGCCCCACTTGGCCGGCGTAGCGAAGAACTTGTTGGCCTGGTGTTCGCGGATGGCCGCCAGAATTTCTGTGGGTTGCCCGGAGCGGAGGATGACCGAGGTCGCTCCCATCATGAAATCGGGAGTGAACAACACGTCCAGTTGAGCGCAGTGATAGAGCGGTAAGACGTGAACGTCGATGTCCGTCGACTCGACCTGACCAGCCACGATAACCGACAGGTACTGCGACATCAGGGAACGACTGGAGTGCATGACGGCCCGCGGTAGACCCTCGGTGCCCGAGGTGAACATCAACCGGACGACATCTTCCGGCTCGACCGCGACCGGCTGGGGTTGACCGTCGAAATCAAACCAGCGGCGGCCGTCTTGCCAGAGTTCGGGAATGTCGTCGGCGGTGGCGTCGATCACCAAACGATCGGCTGGTGACAGCCCGGCGCGGTCGAGCGCTTGTTGCAGTGTCTTGACGAAACGCGGTTCGGCGACCACCGCCACCGGCTGTGTCAACTCGACCAGCTGAGCCACTTCCGGGCTGCTCAACAGGTAATTGACGGGTGCGAAAACGGCTCCGATCTGGGCCGCCGCAAAAGCCAGCAAGGGCAACTGCCAGCAGTTTCGGGCCATCATGAGGACGACATCACCGCGCCCGATCCCAGCCGCTTGGAGGGCGGCGGCGGCCCCGTCACAACGCTGAGCGAATTGGGCAAAGGTCAGCTGAGTTGGTCCATCGATGACCGCCACTTTGTCGGGGAAACGGGCCGCCGACCGCCGTACGATATCGGCCAACGTGTTGTGGGTGGCGAGAGCCATGTCCGAAGTCACCGCGTCACGCTAGCAGAGAACCGCTGTCCAGGCGGACGGTTGACGAGGCGCAAACGGCCTGTCCAACAGCAAGGTTGATTCATCGGTCCGGCCTTTCTGTGAGCCGCGGTCAACCATTGTTGAGCTGCCGTTTGACGACTTGCCATTGGCCGTCGGTGAAGAGCAATTGATCGACACAGACCTTCGCCGTCCGAACTAAGGGGTAGCCTTCTAATCGCAAGATGACCAGGACATAGGCTTCGCAGGCGCAAGCCCCATTGGGAAACAGGTCAAGCAATTGCCAGGCCGTGTAAATCCGTGATGGTTCGGCTTCACCGGCGAAACCTCGACGCTGACGCTTGACCAACTCGATGATGGCCTCACGGCCGACCGCGTCGCCTTCCGCGCTCTGACAGTGTGCCTGCTCGCTGAAGGTGAGAGCCCATTCGTTGATCCGGCTGTCGTCTAACAGCACCAATTGTTTCTCGTAAAAATCAGCCACCGATAACAGCAACGAGCCATCAATCGTCTGATCGTTGTCGTATTCCCCGATCATGCGTCCCCCCTCAGCGTCGTTGCTGAACTGGTTTTGCCACCGTTCGTCCCGCGGCTCGGTTTCCGGTTAGCAGTTGGCTGAGACCGCCCCAAAACCAGGGCTGACATGAAACCGTTTTCCGACACATTGACGACTAGGGCTTGATCACGTCGCAGCGCCGTCGGCTCCCGCACCACCTGGGCTGCCACCGGTCCGGTGTCATCGGGTTCGTGTCCCCTAGCCACCGGTGGTATCAGGCCGGTCGCCAAACAGGCCGCGGCCAGTCCCACGTCAATCGCTGAAGTCGCCGCGTAGGCCCGGCCGAAGCCAGTTTTCGGCACCGCGAGGGGCGGTAATTTCGGTCCGAAAACATCGACTAAAGCCTGCGCCTCCCAACTGTCGATGGCGCGCACGCCAGCGCCGTTACCAAAACAGACCCCGATGTCGGCTAAGCCAATATCGGCCTGGCGCAGAACTCGCCGAATGAGATACGACAATTCGGCCACTGAGTGGCCACTGGAATAACCCGACTCTTGAGCCATCACCTGGATGACGGCTTCGTGACCGGCCACTCGGAACGGCTCCGGCCTCGTCTCCAGGGCCACCAAGGCCCCACCCAAAGCCGGGATGAAGCCGATGGTTTGACGGCCGTAAGGGGCAAATTGCTCAGGTTCCGAACCTGGTGGCAAGACGGAGCCGCCGCCGGTGAAAACCGACGCCAAACCCAAGGGGCTGAGGGAACCATCACAGGCCCCACAGATCATGACCGAACCGGTCGAGGCGGTTTCCACCCAGCCCAAGCCGATCGCATCCATCCCGCCACAGCTCTCACTGACAACACTCCCGCTCGGGCCTCGCAGGTGATAGTGGTTCGAGATGACACTGGTGTTGGCCCCATAAAAGCAGGCAAATGATTGATAGAGGTTGGCTTCAGAAGCCACTGCCTCAGTCTGGTGAGCCAGCTCGCGTTGGGCGAATTCGAGGCTGCCGAAAACCGAGGACAAGAAGATGCCGGTCGGCACCGTGGCTTGGAGTAAGCGCTGATCGGTCGCCGTGATGATGTCGTCCGTCAGGCGCAAAGCCAACCGAGCCGTCACGTCCGTCGGCGTTACGGCGCCTGTGGAGTCGGTGATGATGGCAGCTTCGGGAGTCGCCAAGTGGTTCAGATCGACGCCGCCGAACCACGACCGCGGCGGCATGGCCGCAGAAATACCGGCGCCCAGGTCCGTGAAAGCGGCCGTCCGTTCAAGAATCAGCGGCCAGATGACATCGATCGACCCACCGTGCGCAGTCAAGACGGCAGCGGCGGTCAGATAAACCGGGACCATAGCGCTCCCCCCTCCGGCGGCGAATCGGTCAGCCTGGTGGGGTTGACCGGACCCGATAAAGAGGCCCCATCACCCGCCCCGGGCCGGGGCAAACTGAACACCACGGCCGATTGGAAACCACCAAAACCACTGCCAAGCGATAAGACGTGACGTAAATTGGCCCGCCGACTGTCCCGGGAGACATAGTCGAGATCACAGCCCGGATCCGGTTGCACCAAGTTAGCGATCGGTGGGATCCGATGATGGGTCAAGGCCAAGGCGCAGGCGACGGCGTCGAGCGCCCCGGAGGCGCCCAAGGTATGACCGATGACGGGTTTGATCGAACTGATCGGGATATACGACGCCAACTCGCCGAAGACCTGCCGGACAGCATTGATCTCGTGCCGGTCGGACGCCGGGTTACCGATGCCGTGGGCGTTGATGTAGTCGATATCGCACGGCAGCAAGCCGGCCCGCCCGATCGCCTGCTGAATCGCTTGAGCCAACTGGGTCCCGGTCCGAGGCTGACCGTCCGCAGAGAAATCATCGGTCTGTGGCTGGCCGACCAAGGAGAAATCATCGGTCCGAGTTCCGAAACCGGAGACTTCGGCATAGATCCGGGCGCCGCGAGCGACCGCCAGTTCCCAATCTTCCAAGATCAGAGCCCCGGCGCCTTCACCCAAGACGAAACCGTCCCGGTTTTGGTTGAACGACCGCAGCGCTTGGCCAGGGTCGTCGCTGGTCGAAGTGACACGGAAGGCATCAAGATACGACAGCACGGGCGGTGTGATCGGGGCTTCAGCGGCGCCGACCAAGACAGCATCGGCTTGACCAAGCCGGATCAATTCGGCTCCTCGGCCGATCGCACTCAGGCCGGACGTGCAACTCGATGACACGATGTAAGTCGGACCGGTGGCCTGAACCAGCGGTGCCAGGCTTTCGATCAACGATCCTGGTCTCAAGGCCTCGGTATAAGCCTCACAGGCCAGTGGCCAGGGCACTGGTTGAGGCACTGTCGGGTAGGCCGACTGTTGTAGAAGATCGACCATCGACTGGGACCCCGCCACCGCACTAGCAAAAATCACGCCAACCCGGGAGAAATAACTCCGGCCGGACAGCGTTGGGTTCCAGGCGTCAGCCAAAGCTTCCCGGCTCGCGGTCACGGCCATAGCGATGCCGCGATCGGAGCTGACAGCTTTGGCCACACCCGGTAGTAATTCCGTCAAGCCCGTGAAATCGGATTCCCCGGCAAATTGGGTTCGATAGCGAGATGGATCGAAGCGAGTGATCCGGCGAATTTGATGACGCCCACGGACGACCGCATCCCAGAACGCCTCCCGGCCGACCGGACCGGGACCGACCACGCCGAGGCCGGTAATAGCCACCCGTCGGTCAGGCAGGCGCCGCCCACTACCAATCGGGCTGGAGCGAGGTCCGGTCGTGAGGGGACGGACAATGTGGCGGCGGCTGGCCAGTTGACCGGTCGTCGTATGAGGCGGCACCCGCGACAGCAAGCCGTCGAGAAAGGTCCGAATCGACCACAGGGCTCGGGCCCGAGCGGCTTCGCTGGCCGTGTTCTGAACTAGATCGGCGGCCGTGGCCGTCGCTGGTTGGTCGGCCGCTGATGACTCGGGCGTCCTCGTTGGGGGCGAAGAGCTGGCCGCTTGAATGGCCAAGGTCAACACCAGGACATTGGTCAAGTCCACCGCCACCGTGGCTTGGTCGGGGTCAACCCCCATGACGATCAGCAGTCCCCGGTAGGTATCCGACAGCCGCATCAGACTGGGAATCTCAGGGATGCGCCGGATCACCTCGGCGCCGATCCCGTCGTAGCGGGCTAACACTTCGATCGTGGCTTCGGCCAAACCGATGAACTCGGCTTGGCATTCGCCCGGTTCCAGGAGTTCGACCCGCGGCAGTGGCACGGTCGCCAAGGCGGCGTCGAAGACCGCGTCCACCAGGTGTAACCGGTCGGGGAAATACGAGTAGAGCGACGACGGCCCGGTATTGAGGCGGCGGGCCACCGCCCGCAGGGTCAGGGCGTCGAAGCCCGATTCGCGAACGATGTCCTGAGCCGCCTGCACGATCGAGGTCTCGTCCAGGCGTGGTTTCGGGGCGTCATCACGCCCGGAGCGGGACTGAGTCACAGAATCGGTGTCTGGGTGAGACAACCTTGCACCCTTTCATCAGGCTAACCCGTGAGTGCTCATGCGGAAGCTAGGTTTACGGAGAGACGAACTATGTTCGCATGGAACATCGTTCGCTAAAAATTAGCGGTTGTCAACTTTTCGTGCTCATCCTGTTAAAAACTGGCTTTCATTGGGTGCGTCGTGAAAAGGCGGGAGCTGAAATCGATGTTCGTTGAGTCATGGGGGTGGGCGAAACCACCAGTCTGGCTGGGCTCACCAAGGTCACTTATGGCCCGACCTGAATCAGCCGACCATCAGCTCATGAAGTCGTCAGCTCATTGACATAGCCCGTAACACCGAATGGCCGCGAGCACTGGGGGTTGAAGACCGGGAACAGGTTTCGGGGCCGACAGGTTCTCAGGTCCGATCAGCGGCTACTGGCGCCGAACAGCGTTCTGACGGTTCTACCGATCAGCGGCTTTAGGCGCCGAGCGCAGTTGTGACTCTAGGCCAAACAACGTCTAGACCGGACCTACTGGTCGATCAGTGGCTTCTGGCGCCGAGGCAGTTGTGACGGTTATGCCGATCAGCGGCGACAGGCTGCCAGCGCAGCCAGCACGGCGGCGGCCGCTTCGCCGCCCTTATCTTCCGACGAGCTTGGCAAACCCGCCCGGTCAATTGCCTGGTCGAGGTTGTCGGTTGTCAGCAGTCCGAAGCCGACCGGTTTGCCACAGGTCAGCGCCACCTGGGTCAGACCCAGGCTGGTGGCTTGGGCGACGTAGTCGAAGTGTGGCGTGCCCCCCCGGACGATAACTCCCAGGGCGACGGCGGCGGCGTACCAGGGACGGTTGTTCGGTTTGGCCGGGTTGGCAGTTTCGCGATCAGCCAAAGTCATCGGACCGTCGGTCAAATACGACTGGGTAACAACCGGTAATTCGAAGGATCCGGGGACCCGGATCAGATCCCACGGTGCTCCCGCCTGTTCTAACACCCGCTGGGCACCGGCGATCAAACCGGCCATGATCTCGTCATGCCAACTGGCGGCCACGACCGCCACGCGGGCCTGGTTCCCCAGGGCCAGTTCGGACCAGGTCTGTTCGACGGTGACCGCCGGGGCGCCGGATTGACTCATCGTGTTCTCCTTTGTTGAGGCTTCGTAATTCTTCTGCGATCTGTGGCCGCTCCCTCGTTGGCCAACGGTTGAGAAACAGCTCAAACCGAGAGGTTCCACCGGTTGGCCAATGGTTCAAACAGTCGTTTCCTGACAGTCAGCCTGTTTCTTGCCAGTCAGCCAGCGACGTGGTTCATCAGCCGGGGCACGAGCTGTCGTCTCACTTGGCCGGGGTGTTGCTCGTGCCGTCGGCCGCTGTCAGTTGTCGGCCTCTGTCGGGGTTTCGGACAGGTCGAACTGATGGCCCATGTGTTCGGCCTTGGTGGCCAGGTAAGTGGCGTTGTGGCGGTTGACCCCGACGACGATCGGTTCGACGGTCTGAATGTCGATGCCGTGGGCGGTCAAACCTTGAATCTTGGCCGGATTATTCGTCAACAAGCGGATCGAAGTAAGCCCCAGGTCTTTCAGGATGGCGGCGCCGGCGCCGTATTCGCGCCGGTCGGCCGGCCAACCCAGTTCGAGGTTGGCTTGCACGGTGTCACGACCGTGGTCTTGTAAAGCGTAGGCGTCGATCTTGGCTTTCAGCCCGATCCCCCGGCCTTCCTGTCCCGTCAGGTAGATGATGGCGCCGCCTTCCACCGTCACCCGGCTCATGGCCGTTTCCAACTGTGGCCCGCAGTCGCAACGCAGCGAGCCGAAGGTGTCACCGGTCAGGCATTCCGAATGGACCCGGACCAGGTCGCCGCCAGTCGAGGTCGTTGGCAAGAGGGCGACGTGTTCAGCGCCAGTCCGTGAATCGCGGTAGCCGATGACCGTGAACTCGCCGTGCTGGGTGGGAAGGAAAGCCTGGCCGGTCCGGACCACCCGCGGCCGTTCGTCCGGCGTCGCCGGCTCAGCCGACGGCAGATCGTGGTGGGCCCGCCGCCAGGCGATCAGATCGGCGATCGTCAGAATCACCAGACCAGCCTGTTGAGCCACGGCGGCAGCTTCGGGCAGCCGCATCATCTCGCCGTCTTCGCGCACCATTTCCGCGATCGCCGCCACCTGTTCCAGCCCCGCCAGCCGCATCAAATCGACCGCCGCTTCCGTGTGGCCAGCCCGATGGAGCACTCCCCCGGGCACGGCCCGCAACGGCAGGACGTGACCAGGCCGAATCAGACTGTCAGGACCGGAGGCCGGGTCGGCCAAGGTCCGCAAGGTCCGGGTCCGGTCGGCCGCTGAAATACCCGTTGTCACGCCGGTACTGGCGTCGACTGTGACGGTGTAGGCGGTCCGCCTTGGATCCTGTGAGTCCGGCACCATGAGTGGCAAATTGAGGGCGTCAGCCCGGGCTTGGGTCATCGGAGCGCAGAGATAGCCCGATGAGTTCCGGATGATCCAGCCAATCCACTCGGGGGTGGCGCTCTCGGCGGCGATGATGGCGTCGGCCTCATTTTCGCGGCTGGCGTCATCCGACACCAACACCGGCTGGCCGGCTCGCAAGGCCGCGATGGCCTCTTCGACGGTGCCGGTCACGGTGGTCAGAGCCAAACCGTCGGCTGCTTCCGGGGTCTCGTTGGTCTGGCTGGTCGCGGCCTCGGCTGCGTCCGACGGAGCTGACGCCACGAGGTCGGCTAACCCTGCCAGCGGGGTCGGGCTGACCGGAGAGGCCGACATCGTTTGGGCCTGGTCTGAGGTCGTGGTCATGCGTTGTTTCCTTCCATCACGGTGGTGGCGTCAGGGTCAGAGGTCGTCGTGGACCATTGGCTGAGCCGGGCGACGTACTTGGCGATGACGTCGACTTCGAGGTTGACGCGATCACCCGGCTGTAAGCCGCCCAAGGTCGTGTCACGCAGTGTTGTCGGGATCAAGCCGATCGTGAAACTGTCCGCCGCCAGGTCGGCCACGGTCAGGGAGACACCGTCGATCGCGATCGAGCCTTTGATTGCGACGTAGCGAGCCAGCTCCGGCGGCAGCGTGAAGCGGAAGGTTTCCCACTGCGCGCCCGGTTGGCGTTCCAACAACTGGCCGACCCCGTCGACGTGGCCTTGGACGATGTGACCACCGAGGCGGCCGGTGACCGCCATCGCCGGTTCGAGATTGACCGCCACGCCTGGCCGCCACTGGCCCAAGGTCGTGACCCGTAAGGTTTCGGTCATGACATCGGCCGTGAAATCGGTATCTGTCCGCCCGGTCACGGTCAGGCAAACCCCGGCGACGGCGATCGAGTCGCCGACCGCGGCGGCCGCCGCCAGAGTGGGAGCGGTCAGCCGGATGACCCGGCCACCGGCCTGTTCGGTGACTTCGGCGACCGTGCCGATCTGTTGAATCAAACCCGTGAACACATGACCTCCTGGGGTAGACGGGACCGTGGTGAGCGTGGTGAATGTGGTGTTGGTGAACTCATGTGCAGCCGCCTGCGGCCGGGCCCAACCCGACGGGGCAACCCTGCTGGAGATCGTCCAGGTGTCGGTGACTTCATGAGGAGCCGCCTAGGGTCGGGGTGAAGGACTGCTCGGGGGCCGTCGTGCGGCGTAAGCGGGTGAAGATGTCAGACCCTAACTGGGCGGTTTCGACGATTTGCCAGCGGGGCGCGTCGGCCAGCGTCGTGACACCGAAGGGAGCCACCGCGCTGGTGCCATCGCCGAGGATGATGGGGGCGATGTAGGCGTCGATCGCATCGACCAGATCGGCCGCCAGGAAAGCCGCCGCCACGGTGGCGCCGCCTTCGATCAGGAGGTGGCGGACTTGGCGTTCGGCCAGGGCGGCCAAGACCTGAGCCGGATCGTGACCGGGTAGGGCGATGACCGGTCCACCGGGACCGTGGAGCCGGGCCTGGGCGGGAATCGGCCGGTCTCCCAGCACCACCCGTAGGGGCTGGTCAGGCGCCAAAGCCGCCTCCACGGTGGCGTCGACGCGGGCGGTCAAGGCGGGATCGTCGGCGTACAACGTGCCGGTGCCGATGGCAATGGCGTCGACCTCTTGCCGGTTGGCGTGGGCGTGGCGGCGGGCGGCGGCTGACGTGATCCACTGCGAACTGCCGTCGAGGGCGGCGATCCGGCCGTCCAAGGTCGTCGCCAGTTTCCACGTCACCACGGGGCGGCCCCAGCTGAGGGCGTGGAACCAGGCCCAGTTGAGGTCGATAGCGCGCCGCTCGGCCACCGGTCCGATCACTTCGATCCCAGCCTCCGCTAAGGCGACTGCCCCCCCGGCGGCGGTCGGGTTGGGATCAGCCAAGGCGTAGACCACTCGCTTGATACCGGCCGCCGTCAGCGCCTGGGTACAGGGTGGGGTCAGCCCCCAGTGATGGCACGGTTCCAGCGTCACGACCGCCGTCGCCCCGGTGGTCGGCAGGTTGGCCGCTTGGGCTTGGTTGAGAGCGGCGACTTCGGCGTGCGGGGTGCCCGCGCCACGGTGCCAGCCTTGGCCGATGACCTGACCGTCCGGAGCCAGCAGCACGCAGCCGACCCGCGGATTCGGCCCGTGAGCGGGGCCACGCTGGGCTAAGCCAAAGGCCAGGTCGAGGGCTTCGTCGACAGTTACGGGACCGCGTTGGGTTAAGTCAAGGGAATCTTCAACCGCCAAAGAGCCACGTTGGGTGAGTTCGAGGGAATCGTCAGCAGTTGCGAAGCCACGCTGGGTTGAGCCGATGGCATCGTCGCCAGTTACGAGGTCACGTTGGGTTGAGTCGAGGGCGGCGTCGACCGTCGCGGGGGCGCGCTGGGTTGAATCAGATGCCAGATCGAGGGTGGGATCGACTGTTACAGGGGCACGTTGGGTTAGGTCGGAGTCCCGGTCCAGGGTGGCGTCGACGGTCACAGGGTCACACAGACCCTCGTCCCTCGGTTTCGCCATCGTCCTGATTCCCGGTCGTGGTTTAGCCAGCCGGTCAGCTGACCAGTCACGTCGGTTTCGCCGACGCGGGCACACTCCAGGGTTCAGGAACAGGACACGACGGCTACGCCATCGTGAACGTGCTACCTCTCATCCGGACTTTGACCGTCGGCGCCGGAATTTCACCGGCTCGGCCATCGCTGCCAACGGCCGACCTGATCCTCAGGTTCGGTCCCAGCGTTGATGCGGAGCATCAAGCGATGGTTCGCGGACTTTCACCGCCGGTTCGGGATTTCACCGACCCCGGAGCACGGACCCGTCGGGACCTGACTTCGTCAAGGTCTCAGGCGGGTCTCACCCGCGCCCCAGTATGCCACCGTGGTGGCGGTGACGAAACCGATTGATATCACGTGACCGCTTGATGACGACTCCCCCGTCAGGGCACCATGACGTAGCCTTGTGCCTGTGAGCAGTCTCGAACCGGATGATGTCGGCCCCCGGGTCGGTGGTGACGAACCAGCGACCGACTACGACAAACAGCTGGTGATGCGGGTTCTCGAAGTGGCTGGGCGAGAAGGCCGGATCAGCCCCCAGGAACACCAACGGCGGTCTCAGCTGGCCGCACGGGCTCTCATCATCGACGATCTCATCCCCCTAACCCGGGATCTCCCAGCCAATCCCGGCTCGGCCTTCTCCAACCCCAGTTGGCGTCTCCCGGTCAACCCGACCACAAGCGCCGCCGTAGTGGCGACCGGCGAAACCGAACCGCGCGATGTCGCCTATGGCATCTTTTCCGGTTTCAAACGCACCGGCCAGTGGACGGCCGGCGACCGTTTAACCGCCATCACCTTCTTCGGTGGTGGTGAATTGGATTTGCGGAACGCGATCTGGACCACCCCGGTTATCGAAGTCACCGTGACCACGTTATTCGGTGGTGTCGACATCCGCGTCCCACGCGGCACGACAGTCGTCAACCAAGTCGTCTCGGTCTTCGGCGGCAGTGAAGTCAAACGCCTCAAAGGCCCCGCCAACGGCCGTCAACTGATCGTCAAAGGTTTCTGTGCCTTCGGCAACGTCGCCATTAAGGGCGACTGACCCCGTTGAGTTTTTCCTTCCGATTTTGCCGTTTGCGGCTAGGGCATTTACGCTAGCTTCATGCTCGGTACTCACTCTTTTATTTGGTCCGCCCTTTTTCAGCGAGCCGTAGGTTTTCGGTGGTTCTTGGTGGGTTCGATCGTGGTGGCGCTATTTCTCAGCGTTACACCCATCAGGTCGGCGGTGGCGGACGATCGATCAGTGGCGGCCACCGCAGATGAAACATCTTTACTCGACAAGAGTCAATACGGGACCATCAACACGGATCCGGTCGAGTTGGTGCCGATTATCTTGTCAGCCTCAACGGCTCAATGGTGGTCAGAATCAGGCTACGAGTCTTTGCTGGAGGGTGCAACTAGCTGGTGGACTCAGGCGTCCAACGGGAAAGTGACATTTTCTTACCCGCAATTCGCGGACGTACCGCTAGTGGCATCTGGTCAAATTTGTAGTGGGAGCACGACTTTGATGAGAACCGCCGCATTAGACAGTTTGGGTTATCCAACTTGGGAAAGCTGGTGGAACAATCATTCTCAAGAAACTTTACTAATAATTGTTCCTGAAATGAGTGGCTGTAGATCAGTAACATCGTCACTAGGTCACAGTGCAGTGACGTTAACAGTGTCACCAAAGACTGTGGACCCGAGCTACTACGTCGATGGTCTAACTCACGAGTTGGGTCATGTATTGGGATTTGGACATGCGGCAGCTGCAACCTGCCCAGAAGGGACAGTCGACGTAACAACAGACTGTCAATGGTTGAAAAAAACCTTAACCGACGATCAATACGGTGATGAACTTAACATCATGGGAAACATGAACTACGGGGTCGGCCGATTTGGATTGTCCGGCTGGCAAAAACACCAAATCGGCAGCCTCACCACCAGCCAAGAAACCACCATTGAGGTAACACCGGGACAATCCATCCACCAACGGATTTCACTAGTTGGAAACCAAACAAACGGTTCCGGAATACAACTAGTCAACGTCATCGACCGAACCACCGAAGGAATCCGCCAGTACGCCAGCGAATTCAACCCAACCGCCGGCGGGATCCTCATCCGGCGAATCCACAGGGAAGATGACCCCACCACTGCCAAAGTCACACCAGCCTACGACTCATCAATTCTCAACCCCGCCCAGAAATCACGAGTCACTGCGTTCCAACCAGGCGACCGATTCATAGCCGAATCAGGAACTTTTACGGTCCTGATCACCTCAACAGGTAAACAAACCGAGATCATCATCACTTCAAACACCGCTGACTTCATCACACCTGCGTCAGGACCCGATGACTATTCAGACTTCTCAGAGGAGGCAACCGTATGGGATCCGGTCTCTAC
>JAISGZ010000252.1 GCA_031262845.1 Propionibacteriaceae bacterium
GCGGCCAGCGCGGTGGCGATGCGGGAGAGCCGGGATGAGGCCGGGGTCGGGTTGGACGGGCTGCGCCAACGGGTTGAGCAGTATCACGGCCAGTTCGAGGCCGGACCGACCGCCGAGGGTGGGTGGCAGGTCCACGCCACCTTGCGGGTCGAGACCGTCACGTCGCCGCTGGCCTGGCCGTTTGCCCAGTTGCCGACCAATGAACTGATTGATGGCCCCACCCGCCGCCACAGTCATCAGAGCCGCTGGCGCCGGCCGGCCGCGACGCCGTCGGCAGCGGCCAGGCCGGGGGCGAGCCAGTTGGCGACCGTGGGGACGTTTCGTTCGCCTCAGCCGCCGGATCAGGTTGGCTCATGAGCCCACCGATTACGGTCTTGCTGGTCGACGACCAATCCTTGATGCGGATGGGTTTCGCCATGGTGCTGAAACCTGAGCCGGGGATCACGGTGGTCGGTGAGGCGGCCGATGGCGAGCAGGCTTTGGCCCAGATCGCGGCTTTACGGCCGACCATCGCACTGATGGACGTGCGTATGCCAGGGCTCGACGGCATCACGGCGACCCGCTTGGCGACCGAACAATCGCCACACACCCGAATCATCATCATGACGAGCTTTGACTTGGACGAATACGCTTTCGCGGCGCTGAAAGCCGGGGCCAGTGGGTTTTTACTGAAGGACGTTGGCTCGGAAGACCTGGTGGCTGCGATCCGGGCCGTCGCCGAAGGTGACGCCGTCATTTCGCCGCGCGTCACCCGGCGCCTGCTCGATTTATTCGCCGGCCGGCTACCGGCCGATCAAGCTGCGGTCGAGCGGCCGGATGAGTCGTTCAATAGCTTGACACCACGCGAACGTGACGTCGCTCTGGCGGTCGCCGAAGGGCTGAGTAACGCCGAAATCGCCGGGCGGCTCGACATCACGGACGCGACCGTGAAAACCCACGTCGGCAACATCCTGACCAAATTGGATGTCCGCGACCGAGTCCACGTCATCGTCTGGGCCTACGACCACGGCCTAGTCAAACCCAGTCTTGGGGCCCAACCGCCCGACTCCTGAAAACCCCCGATCCGTGACCGGCCATTTGTCACTTGCATCTCCTCCGTCGCCGGTCACGGGTCGGGCTATCTGCCAGGCTTGAGCGAAGAGTCGTTCATGTCGATGTGGAGAGCGGCAGAAAAAAACTGGGCGGGAATAGCCCGCCCAGTTGTGATTTTCGTTTGAAGAAAACTGCCTCAGCCCACTTCGGTAGGGACCAGTCCTGGATCCAGGCGGCACTCCAAGGTACAAATTGCCCACGGGAGCCGGCACTCGGGAGGTATGTAGCAGTTAGGTCCAGACGGACTAACTGATGGCGTTGGTTCTATAGATGGCCACGGATTGAACAGGGAGTCCAAGATATTCCGGATCACCTGAAAGACGAAATCAAACAGGGAACTGATGAAGGAACCCAAATCGAAGGGTTTGGGCAGTGGTATCACGGGTGCGGTTGAGGTCTCGGCTTCAGGCGCTTCTGGCTCGGGTAGCGGTGAAGGCTCCGGGCTAGCAACCGAAGCATCTGGTGCAACGTCGGTCTGAAGGACGACTGCCTGGTCGTCAGTGTCAGCTTGAGCCACGGTGGCGCTGACTGGTCCCAGTCCCAGCGCCAATAGCGGGACCAGGCCAAGCAGTGAGTATCTGATTTTTCGACTCATGGAGAACTCCTCGAGGAACGGGCAATGTCATCGCAACAAGTCTGTCACTGGTTCAACGATTAGTCACGGGCTCTTCCTCTCCGTGGGAAAGAACTTGTGCTCACGGCTGTCCCCATATGCGATGGCGCCGGTTCATGGTTGGCCGTTGAGTGTCGATGGCGGTCACACTAGGTCGCTGTCTGACGGCGCGGCGAGGCTCTGATTAATGGGCTTTAGATGGGTAAAAGTCGGCGTCAAATCTTGATCGGTTCTGGTACTCAAACAGGTACGGAATCGGCTGATCACCGCGGCGGTTGAGGTCCAAGAAGGTTCCCGAACACCAGCTCTTAGGTCTTAGGAATAAATCGCTGGGTTCACTGGTTTCGATGGTCAAAGAAACGTCAATCGATGAAGAGGAAAGGATCGATGACTAGAGCGCGGGCCGCTGCGCGAGCTTTTTTTGGAATTGTGCTGGGTGTAGTTGGTGTACTGGTGGGTTTGGTGGCCTTGCTATCGAACCAAGTAACTGCTCAAGCCGCCGCTGCGACGCCGACCTCACCGGCTTCTCCAGCCCCTCCGGCAACGCCGACCCCACCGACTCCAGGGTCGACGCCAAGCTACGTGCTTCCCAACTATGCCAACTACACCACGGTGTTCGAGGTCAATTCGCTGACTTGGTACGACACCGCGGCAACCTGTGTCAACCGGAAAGACGATACGACCACTTCTGACAATTGCACTTTGCGCCAAGCGATGGTTCAGGCCAATGCGATTGCCGGCACGGAGCCGGTGTTAATCACGCTCAGTGCGGCCTTGGTGGTGCCGGCCGACCAGCCCTGGATCATGATTGACGCGGCTAACGCCGAGCAATACATGTGTGCCACCAACGACGCCTCCTGTGGCAGCAGCATCACCAACGACACCTACTCCTGGTTCAATATCACGCGGCCGTTTGTGACCGTTGATTTGCAGCGCAAACTCGGTATCAATGGGGCTGGTCAGCGCGATGGTTCGGCCGTGGTCTTACAAATCAGCGCCAGCCAAGTGACCGTGCGGGGGTTTAATGGTCTCTTCGGTCCGGAGTCCGCGATCTCTGTTTTGACCGGGTCGGATGACGTCACGCTCGACCAGTTGGGGATCGATCAGGCGGCAACTAACCCATATAACTCGGTGGTACCTAACTTCTGGTGGCTTGAACGCGGTGTGGTGATTAACGGCACGGTGAATAATCTAACCATCAGCAATTCACAATTTGGTCATCATTACGTGGCTGAAGACAACGCCAATATCCTTTTTCCCAACGGCGCGACGGTCAGCGGTTTGACTATCGACAATGTCGTTTTCAACAATACGCTGACCAGTGCGACGTGTTCTTCGGCTAACGGCACCGGCTGTTCATCACCGAGTATCGAGGCCATCGATGCCGCGACGGTGACGAACGTTGACATCAGTTATGCCCAATTCACTGGTAATTCGACCAACCGTTACCCGGTGCTTATGCCGGGTGGGGCTGATGTGGTGTTGAATAACTGGACCTGGACCGATGTCACTTTCAGTAATATTACGTCGTACATCCTGTTCAATTTTGCGCCGGGAACGCCGAGTAAAAGCGAAGCGCCAACGCTGTTGAATTGGACCTGGGAGCGAGTCGCTGTCGTGGACTTTCAGGCGGCCAGCTCGCCGGGCTGGGGAACAACCTATCTCGATTATGAGTACTTCTTTTGCGCGCCGTACGCCACAGCGACTGGTTGGAAGGTCACTGATTTCTCCTGGACAAACTCGCGGGCGGACTTCGTCTTCTCTTTCAACGGCACTTCAGGAACTCTTTCGGCAACCATTGACAACTGGGACTGGACTCGGGTTAACGTCACCGGTTTGCTGTCAACGACCACCACTTTCTTCCACGCTCCGTACACGTCGGCCAAGGCTTGGCATTGGGAAGATGTCACTCTCACCGGCTCACCCAGTTCGTATTTCTTTAATTTCACTGGGGCAGCGACCGCTCCAGCGGCCCTCACCGGTTGGACCTGGAACAAGGTCAGTGTTTCGGGGTTGACAGTATCGACGCCCGCTTTCTTTTATGCGCCGTTCGCGAGCGCTGCCAGCTGGGAGTGGGCGGACTTGACATTAAGTGGTACTCCGTCCTCCTGTTTCTTCAATTTTGATGGGTCAGCCGCCTCTCGATCGGTTCTCAGCGATTGGATTTGGACCCGGGTTAGTGTTTCGGGATTGACAGTATCGACGTCGACGTTCTTTTTTGGCCAATACGCGGTGGCGGATGATTGGTCACTCACAGATGTGACGATGACAGGAACAGTCGCTCTCCACTTCTTCAACTTCGCCGGCGGTTCGGGGAACCCATCAATTCTCACCAACTGGGTTTGGGTGAGAGTTGATATTAATTTAACGGCAACGGATACAGACGCCTTCTTTCGCGCAGCGTATACGTCTGCAGCCGGTTGGCAGCTGACTGATGTGACAATAACCGGTTCCGTCTCCAGATTTACCTTCAATTTCGAAGGTGGGACGACATCGACTAATTCGCCAGTGTTGGACGGATGGACTTGGAAACGGGTTGACGTCAGTGGCCTGACCTCATCGGCAATCTCGTTCTTTAATGGGCCCTATGCATCAGCCACGAATTGGAGTTTGACTGACGTGACCTTTGACGGCACGGTGAGTTCGTATTTCTTCAATTTCAGCGGCAGCACATCTTATCAGGCGGTTTTGGATGGCTGGGAGTGGATTCGTGTTGATGTCAGCGGCCTGACTTCAACGACAACTAATTTCTTCTACGCGACCTACGACAAGGCTAATAATTGGAGTATGACCGATGTGACCTTTGACGGCACGGTGGGGTCGTATTTCTTTAACTTTGATGGGTATTCGGCGACGATCAGAGCGCAACTCACCAACTGGATTTGGGATAACGTGACCGTCAAGAATATGACCACGACAACTGATCATTTCCTCTATGCCGATTACAGTAATTTGACCGACTGGACTATCAAAAATTCTCATTTCACTAGCAACGCATTAGTCGGTACGGCGTCAATAAACAGTTCCGTCTTCTATGTCCCCTACGCGACCTTGGTTGATTGGTCGTGGACGAATACCGAGTTTGCGTCGCTCTCGGGAACCTGTGCCATCTACGCGAACAACTCAACCCAACAGAATGGTCTGCTGGATCAGTTGACCGTGACCGGGATGAACCTCACTAACGCCTTTTTCTGTGCCGCTTCGTCAACGGTTAATCCATCGACTGAGAATCCGTCCAATGGGCTGACGGTGCAGAACTCGACTTTTGGCATCACGGGCCAAGGCAACACAGTTTCGTACGGCCTGTTCCGTCTATCAGGTGCCACTGGGAAGGCTCTGACGTTCGACAATAATAGTTTTACGAATAACACTTCGGGAACGGCATCGTATGGTGCCATTGGCTCATTTTACAATGCGACTTTAACTGATGTCACGGTGGCTGATACGGTCAATCCCAGTCTGACGGTCACCTATCCAAGTTTGACCGTCAAGAATAATACCATGTCGAATAATACGACTTCAGGCAATTATTCCGGGCTGTGGGCTATGCAAGGTGCTAAGCTAGGTCAACTAAATGTTTCAGGCGACACCATGTCAAATAATACGGTTTCAGGGAACTATTCCGGTCTTTGGGCGTTTTATGGGGCAAATCTCGGTAATCTGACAATCACTAATAGCAATCTGTCAGAGAATAATGCGACCGGTACTTCTTCGGCTATCTGGAACCTGTCTGCTCTGGGAGCCAGTAGTGGAATTACGATGACCGATAACGTTTCGACAGCTGATTCCTTTATTCAGGGTTGGGTTAACTTGTACAACAACGGTAGCAAGTTGAATGCAGTGACCATCAGCAACAACCAGGTGACGAATCAACAGTTTAAGTCGACCGGTGGGGCGACGATTTACATCGCCAGCAATATTACGTTCAACGGTCAGGTGGCCATCGTCGGCAATACCTTCACAGCCCAACCCAGTAGCTACTTCTTCAATTTCGGTATCTATTGGGATGGTGCCCAGTCGAGTAGTACCTCGGTCGTTGGGTCGAAACTGAGCGTGACTAACAACTATTTCGACGGTTTCAGTGATAGCAGTATTTACCTGTCGGACGGTGGTTCGGTGGAAGTCCGGCGCAATACGTTCGGGCCGAATACCACCACCAACGTATCTTCACCAGGCACCGGGGAAGAGTCTTTCTTGAATAATACGGTGGCGTACATGGTGGCCAACGATGACACGAACCGTGAAATCGCCACTTGGTATCCCAGCGTGACGACGATTGGCGCCAGCGACTCCGTGGTCGACACGGCCGGTTGCGTCGTTTATCTGACCCTCGTTGAACCGACCAGTGGGACGTTGCCAGTCGGCTCACTAACGATCGATTTGTGCAAGACGGCTGACCACACGGCCGAGATTTACCTCGGTTCAGTCACCACGACCCCGACCGCTGCCGCTGATTCAGTCATCGCGATGCTCGACGCCGAGGACGTATCCGGTAGCCGGGTCCGGGTTCAAACCACGGGCACAAACACTGGTGGCCCCGAATCGTCGCAGTACTCACGGTGGGTCCAGATCGGTGATATCACTTGTCAGCCGGCCTGGGATATCACCAAATCAGCCTATGCCGATGACAGCCTGACGACGGAGCTCGCGGCTGACTCGGTGGTTGAAAGCGGTAACGAGGTCTACTGGCTCTACCAAGTGACGAACCAGCGTCTGACCGGTCAGGGTTATCAGATCGGCGTCACCGATGACCAAAAGACGACCGAGGACGGCGAAGTCTGCACGGTGGAATTGCCAACGCCTCGTCTCAGCACGGTTGTGTGTTCGACCGAACCGGGCCAGGCCAGTGATGTCTGCACGGTCACCACGGCCGATATCGCGGCGATGACCGGCAGCGTGACCGATTCCGGCGACGACTGCCAGTGGCATCAAACGCTGACTTTGCCGTAGCCGCTGGTCCCAGGGCGATGGAACGTCACACCTGAGGGCTGAAAGGTAACACGGTCTGCTGTTACAGGGTCACCTGATCGATGGAACTTCACGGCTAAGGGCTGAAAACCCGGAGAACTCGTTGGTGCCGGTCCCACGATGACGGTCGCCGGGGGTATCCAGGCCGGGGAGCCGGTAGTTTTGAGGTCCAGCGCAGTCGCGAACAACTGCCGACAGAAGGTGAGGCGAATCATGGCCCGGGCCTTGATCGTGGTCGATGTCCAACGAGATTTTTGTGAAGGTGGAGCCTTGGCCGTGGCTGGTGGCGCCGCCGTCGCCGCGGCCATTGGTGACTATGCCGCGGCTCACGACTTTGATCTCGTCATCGCGACCCAAGATGCCCACGTCGACCCGGGTGATCATTTTGCGGCCGCCCCGGATTTCGTCGACTCGTGGCCACCCCACTGCGTGGTCGGTACGGACGGGCAGCAGTTCCACCCCAACCTGCGGCTCCCGCGGTTGGACGGAATCGTCCGCAAAGGGGCCCAGGCCGCGGCTTACTCCGGTTTCGAAGGCGTTGACGAGGCCGGTCGCAGTCTGACTGACTGTCTTCAGGCCCAGGCTGTGACCGAGGTCGACGTGGTCGGTATCGCCACCGATTACTGCGTCCGAGCGACCGCCCTCGACGCCGTCGCCGCCGGTTTCGCAACTCGCGTCCTGACCGATCTGACGGCCGCCGTCAACCCAGCCAACCTGCCCCAAGTCGTGGCCGAGTTGCGAGCCGCCGGCGTCACGGTCGAACCCAGCTGACGAGCGCCTACTGACGGCGAGACAGTGGCCGGCGAGCCAGGGACTAGCGTGAATGGCCTCTGGAATCGAATGACCTGGGGAATGAAGTTCGCTGTGATCAGAGTCCAGGTATCGGCAGCGAAGCCTGGCGCGTGACCAAACCGGCACGATTTTGGGCGGCCAGTTCTCAGTACACGAGGGTAAGACGATGGCAACGGAACAGTTCATTAAGACGGGTCCGGCGGGACCGGGTGCCTTCGCTTATGAGGCGGCCGGATTGGCCTGGCTAGCGGCGGCGGGGCCAGCACCTGTGGCGCCGGTCGTCACCGTGCTGAGCCAGGGCGAAGACCGGCTGGTGTTGGAACGGTTGGACGGCCCGCGGCCGGACCGGACGGCGGCTTACCAATTTGGGCAACGTCTGGCGCGGACCCACGACGCCGGGGCGGCCAGTTTCGGCGCCCGTCCGGCCGGTTGGACCGGGCCGATGTATATCGGACAAGCCTCTTTGCCTACCGGGACAGCCCCCAGCTGGGGTCGTTTCTTCGCCGAACAGCGAATCTGGCCTTTCGCTCAGTTGGCCTTGCAACGAGGTTCCCTGTCGGTCGCGCAGTTGCGGCCGATTGAACAAGTGACCCAGCGGTTGGTCGCCGGTGATTTTGATGATGCCGCACCACCAGCCCGAATTCACGGTGATTTATGGGCTGGCAACGTGATTCCCGGACCGCTCGGCTTGACTCTGATCGATCCGGCGGCTCACGGTGGCCATCGCCTAACGGATTTGGCCATGCTCGACTTATTCGATCAGTTCTGCCCGCCTCATCTGACTGATATCTACGCCGGTTACACCTCGGTCAGCCGCTGGTTGCCTGATGGGTGGCCGGCCTTGATCGGCTTGCATCAACTCCACCCGCTGTTGGTTCACGCGGTCTTGTTCGGCGCCGGTTATGGTGACCGGGCGGCGGCGGTCGCCCGCCGATATTGACCGGAACCGGAGTCCTCCTATGGTAATGTGATATCACATTATTTCGAGGGCGGGGTTCGGCTGTGACTAGCGGTTTGGAAGTCTCTTCCGGGGCCGGTCCGTGGCACCAGTCAATTGTCAGAGCCACCGTCTACAGTTGGCGCAACGTTGAAAACCGATTGTTGCCCACGGGTGAGGAGAACTGATGGCGTCGCCTAATGCCAGCCAACCGGTGACCGGTGGGCCACCCCCGATCGACGCCTCGGCTACGGCTCCGACCGTCGTGGTCGACCAGTTCCGGATGGACTTTGGCGACCGGACGGTCATCCGGGATTTGTCCTTCACGGTCGAACGTGGCGAAACCTTCGGCTTTCTCGGGGCCAATGGCTCCGGGAAAACCACCACGCTGCGAGCCTTGCTAGGAATCTACGAACCGACGGCCGGGCGTTTGTTGGTTGACGGTCAGCGCTTCAACCCGAGCCGAAGCCAATTACTCGGGTATCTGCCGGAAGAGCGCGGACTTTATAAGAAAGAGCCCGTGATCGATGTCATGGTCTATTTCGGGCGGCTCAAAGGCCTGTCGGCGGCCGCCGCTCGGCAGTGGTCGATGAGTTACTTGGAAAGGGTCGGCCTGGCCGACCAAGCCAAGCTCCGGGTCGATAAGTGTTCCGGTGGGCAACAACAAAAAATCCAACTCGGCGTGACGATTATGAACCAGCCCGAGTTGTTGATTCTCGACGAGCCGACCAAGGGCTTTGACCCAGTCAACCGGCGGTTGTTGATGGACATCATCGGCGAGCAGCGTCAAGCCGGCGCCACGATCATCTTGGTGACCCATCAGATGGAGGAAGTCGAGCGCCTGTGTGACCGTGTGCTCTTGCTGAAAGACGGTTTGGCGAGGGCTTACGGTTCGGTGACCGAGGTCCAAGAGGCCTTCGGCGGGACAACGGTCAAAGTCGCCCACCGGGCGCCCTTGCCGGCTTCGCCCGATTATCGCCTGGTGGCCGCAGAGGGGGACACTTACAGCGAATTGGCGCTCAACCCCGGCGCTGACCCGGCAAGGGTGTTGGCCCGGCTGGTCGAAGAGGGGGTCGGCGTCTCCAGTTTCACGCCTTCCCGCCGCTCCATGGATTCGATTTTCGTCGAGATTTACGGCGCTGCCGCCGCTCAGGAGGACTGATGTTGAACCAAGCCGAAGCGACCAATGAGCGCGGTAATTTCTGGACCGCCGTCAGTTTCGAAGTCCGTCGAACCTTACGGCGGCCGGGTTTTTGGTTGGGGACGCTGCTGATCCCGCTCGTCATCGTGGTCGCCGTTTGGGCCCAGTCGGCCTCGATGGAGACGGCCAATACCCGGTCGGATGGCCAGAGCCAAGCCAGCTTTGACTTCGAGTACGTCGATGATTCCGGTTGGCTCGACCCGGAACTGATGGCCAGTGCCGGTGGGACGGAGATCACGGACCCAGCCCAGGGGGTAGCGGCCGTTCAAGCCGGCCAGATCGACGCCTTCTTCGAATATCCGGCGGATCTGACCACTGCCCCGATTCTGATCGCCGGGCAGGACGTTGGGGTTTTTGAGTCCGAGCGTTACGCCAGTGTCGCCCAGAACCTGCTCGATCTCAGTTTGGCGGCTGAAGTCGGTAACCCGGAACTCGTCCAGTTGCTTGTCAACAGCGCCCAGACGGAGACGACAACCTACCGTGACGGTGTTGTCTCGGGTGGTGTCGGTGAGATGGTCGTGCTGTTGTTGCTGGCGGCCGTCTTCCTGCTGCCGATTTTGTTGTTGAGCAATCAGATGGTGACGACTTTCCTTGACGAGAAGGAAAACCGGGTCGCGGAAATGCTGTTGACCAGCGTCAAGCCCGTCACCTTGGTGCTGAGCAAGCTGGTCAGCCTGATCGTCCTCGGGGTTATTCAGATGGTCATCTTGCTCGTGCCGACGCTTGTTGTCCTGACCCAAACCGACACGCTCAATATTGACCTGGGTGGCGCCGCCCTGGATTGGCCGCGCATCAGCGTCGGGCTCGTGATCGCTCTCAGCGGCTTGCTGTTCTATACGACGTCGGTCATGTTGGTCGGCTTGATAGCGCCCACAATTAAGGATGCGTCGCCGCTTTTGACGCCCGTTCTCTTGGTCACGATCATCCCGATCTACATCGCCTTACTGATGATGTCGTCGCCCGATTCGCCGATTGTCCAGGTGTCAACGTTCTTCCCCTGGACGGCCGCTCTGACCGCTCTGATTCGGAACGCTTTCGACAACCTGCCGCTGTGGCAGGGGATTGTCGTGATCGTCGAATTGTGGGTCGTGACGGCCGCCCTGATCGCGCTCGGCGCCCGGATCGCCCGGGCCGGTTTGCTGTCCTACAGCCAGCGGCTGAACCTGAAACGGGTGCTCCAGCGGCCCCGGGTCTGAACTCGGCTCAGGACCGCACGAGTCGTTGGATTACGGTGAGGTCACGGCAGTCGTGGTGAATTTGTCACGGGCTCGGAAATGCCGTTAGGGTGCGGCTCAGGTTTCCTCAACCAGTTTGGTTTCCTCAACCAGTTTTCCGCCCTTTTAACAGCGTTTTCTGTTACCTGATTATCGGGAGTGACTGTGATGAGTCGCCGTGTCTTTGTTCGAGTGTGGTTGGTTTTGCGGGCGGTGTTGGCCGCAGGGCTGGGCGTCCTCATCGGAACCGTCCAAGCGCCGCGGCTAGCGGCGGCGATTGCGGCCGCTGACGTTTGGGCGGCGGTTGTCAGCCTATTGGTCGCGCTGGCGGCAGGGCTCGGCATCGCCGGTTTGTTGACCTGGCTGGCGACCGATGTCGCCCGCGGTTGGCGGCCGACGGCGCCGGCTGGGCTGGTGGCGCGAGGTTGGCGGGCGCGGTTGGCCGTAGCTGCCCGCACGGTCGGCTGGTGGCTCCTGATGTGTCTCGGTTTAGCGGTCGTGTCGGGCTTGTTGGCGGTGGTGATCATGGTCACGGTCGGCCGGGGTCACGATTTGGAGTTCGTCCGGCGACTGGTTGATGTGGTCGTCGTGGTGTTGGCTTTGGCGGCCTCGCCAGTGGCGTTTGCCGGCGTGGTTTTGGGCTTGATCGGGGTGACACCGGTCAGCCGGGCTGGACGGGCTCAGATTCAGCGGGTGTACGCGCCGGTGGCGTTGGTTCTCGTAGTGGCGGCGGTCGTCGGTTTCGGGGCTTGGGCAGCTCTCGGGAACCTGGCCGGTCCGGTTGGGGCGGCCTTGCGGTTGGCTTTAGTGGTGGCGGTGGGAGCGGTGGCTCAGGTGGTGGCGGTGCGGCAGGTCGTGGCGCGTCCGCCGATCCTCGGTGACAGTCGCGGTGGCTGGGGCGTTCGGACCGAGCGACGCCCGCGAGTGGCTGGGCGACGTTGGTCGCGGGGGCCGCTGATCGGGGTGGCGACGGCGATCGGGTTGGCCGTGGTGGCCGGTGTCAGTCCGACGGTGTCACGGGCGGCGCCGGTGGCGTCAGTGCCGGAGACGGTGGCGACTGAGGCGCCCGTGTCCTTGGGTGAGCCGACCACGACCGTGCCGGCTCCAACCCCGACGGTGACGCCAACCGCGCTCCGTGATCCGCAGCCGTATTACGAAACCACCGAGGCGCCGGGCAAGGTCGCAGAAGTTGGCGATGGCTGGGTGACCTATCAAACTGGTGAACGGAGTTTTAAGACCGTCATCGGTGGTGTCGCCCGGACCTATGTTGATGAGGCGGGGAAAGTCCAGGCGGTGGATGATGATCTGGTGCCGGCGGCCGGGTCGGGTGTGTTCGTCAACGCGGCGAATGATTTTGCGGTTGAAATTCCGGCCGTGATAGCGGACGGGGCGGGCGTGACGTTCGCCAAAGATGGTTATCAGATGACGGTCGCGCCGGTCGGTGGGGATTATTCGCGGCCAGTCGCGAAAGCGAACGCGGTTTTGTTCAACGACGTCTTCCCGGGAGTCGACGTTCAGTACACGGTGGTGGGCCAGGTCGTGAAAGAGGACATCGTTCTCAACCGGGTGGTCGACCAGTCGTCTTTCCAATCCCAGGTGTCGGTGACCGAGGATTTGGCGGTCGGCTGGGAGTTTGGTGCGCTGTCGGCTCGAGCCACGGTCGGGCGAGGTGAGATTGAGGCCGGCGACGTGGTGTTTACGCTGTCGGCGCCAGCTTTGTTCGATGCCGCCGGGTCGTTTTCGGACGCCATAACCTTGACCGCCGACGGGTCAGGCCGGTCGTCGTTGGTGACGATCACGCCGTCGCCGGAGTGGTTGCAGGCATCGGAGCGGGTGTATCCGGTCCGAATCGATCCGACGGTTGATCTCGCCCCGGGCGCTGTGACCTTGGTCGGGGTTGAACAAGGAGCCCCGGATATGCGGATTGGCGATAATGGCTATCCCTATTCCGGTTATGACGATGGTGTCGTCAGCGGCAATATTCGGTTGTATAACACGGCCCATCTGATGACCCGGACCTACGCCGCGATCAATTACGACTTTTCGAATATCATGCGCGAAGGCCGGATTGATTCGGCGTCTTTCCAATTGCACCATTACACGAATTGGGGTGCGTCGGCCCGGTCGCCGATCACGGCCGCGACCTTCGGTTTATATACCGTCGATCAAGCCTGGGATCCGGCCACGATCACATGGAATAACCAGCTGTTCCATTCCCATACCTATCTCGGACAGACGGCGGCGGTGGCCAGCCGGGGTGGCGGCTACTTAGCGTGGGATGTCCGGGAGTTGGTGAACAACTGGGTTCAGGGAATTGGCGACAACAACGGCTTCGTGGTGAAAGCGACGGATGAGCGTTGGATGCAGGCCGAGGTGTTTTCGAATAAGAGTTCAGCTAACCCGCCGAAGTTGGAGATTGACTGGTCAATTCCGGATCCGGTCGATCTGGCGTGGCCATTGGCCGATGTCACGGTTAATGCCCGGCCGGTGACGGATAAGTCGATTGACGGCAAGCTGACGTTTGGGTCAGTTTTTGCCGATGGTATGGCCCAGCCGGACTCGTACGTGAACTTTCAGCTGGAGCCGTCCGATGACCCGGCCTGGTCTGGTGTCATGCAGGCGTCGCGGTCGTATCGCTTCCCCAATACGTCGGAATGGGATACCGAATGGCCCCCGTCGGTGACAAAATACGCCGATAAGTTGTCGAACTGGCAGTCGGGACTATATGGACCACTGGGTTTTGACCAGGAGTATTGGTTTACGGCCAAGGCTTTTGCGGGTGTTGACCAGTCGCCGGAGAAAACCTCT
>JAISGZ010000007.1 GCA_031262845.1 Propionibacteriaceae bacterium
TGCCGACCGGACCGACGTGTCCGGCCTAGACGTCTAGTTGTTCAGCTAGTTGTTCAGCGACCGCCAGGACCGCCCCAACAGACGGTGGGTGCCGCGCTTGGTCAGCAGAGTCAAAGCGCTGATCCCGGCGCTCGACAGCACCAGCCAGACGATGGCTTGTCGAATCGGCGCTTCGGGATCGTCGAGGGCCGGCGGTTCAGCCCCGGTGGCGGTTTTCCAGATTCGCCGCAAAATCGCTCCCGCCAACAAGGAAATGGCTGTACCCGCGACCGCGGTGGTAACTTTTTCGACGACGGCGCTCATGCGACAACCTCTCTGTTTGGCTTTTGCTTAGTCTAGTGAAGGAGCCCGCCTCGTGAAGGAGTCTGCCCGATCATGTTGACACCTGATGACCAGCCGGTCGCCGGGATGATGCCGGAGCCTGGCCCGCTGGTGGTGGCCGTCCGACGACTGGATCCCCTGATACCGCTCCCCAGTTACGCCCATCCCGGTGACGCCGGGGCCGACTTGGTGACCACCGAAGCAGTTCGGCTGGCGCCGGGCGAGCGTCGGGTGGTCGGTACCGGGCTGGCCCTGGAACTGCCACCGGGCTACGCCGGTTTCGTTCATCCCCGGTCCGGTTTGGCGGCCCGCTGTGGTCTGACCATCGTCAATGCCCCGGGCACCATCGACGCCGGTTACCGGGGGGAGATCAAGGTCGCCTTGCTCAATACCGACACCAGCCAGACGATCGAGTTGGCCCGCGGCGACCGGATCGCTCAATTGGTCATCCAACCGGTCGTGACGGCGCAGTTCGTCGAGACCGTTGATTTGACGGCCAGTCGACGCGGTGACGGCGGTTATGGTTCGACCGGTGGCGTGACGGCTTGGCGTAGTACGGTTAAGGGACAGCACCACGACCAGCCTGAGTGACGAGATGGGTGACCCCAAATCCGGTGTCAGCCGCTCGCATTCCCCAAGTTGAGAGCCCACCTGTGATTTTTCGCCGTCGGTCAGTCGCCTCCGAGCCACCAACGCCTGACACCCCTGAAACTCCTGATACTCCGATGAGTCCGACCTCGGCCGACTCCGCCAGTTCCCCGGGGTCGCCTGCCTCGCCTGCCTCCGCGGATGAACCGAATCAGTCCGATCGCTGGGCCGACCTCGATCTCAGCCGGGATTGGCGCGATGACGGACCGTTTGATATCACCGAGGTCGAATTGGACGACGATCCCGTCGAACGGATTGATCTCGGTCCCCTGATCGTCACCTCACAACCGGATATGCGGATTCAGCTAGCGGTTAATCCGCGGACTCAAACGGCTGACGCGATGACCGTGTCGAAGGCTGGGGCTGGACTGGTGATCAAGGTCTTGGCCGCTCCCAGCCAACCGGGTTACGTGGCCGAACGGCGGCAACAGATCGTCGATGAGACGACCAAGCTGGGCGGCCAGGTGCTGAAACTGAGCCAAGGCCCGTTCGGGACTCAGATCGACCGTCGTCTGCCCCAAGCGGAAGGCCCGGCCGTACGACTGAGGGACTGGCAGGTTCAAGGTTCACGCTGGCTGCTGGAAGGGACCTTGCTCGGTCCGGCGGCGACCGACGACGCGGCGGCCGCTGGGTTGCGGGCCGAGTTCGAAGAGTTCTTCCGTAACCTCATCGTCCGCCGTGGTGATACCGCGCTGGTGCCGGGCAGCGTCCTCGGTTTAAAGCCGTCGGCCGCCTCATGAGCCGATCGGGCCGGCCGTCGCTGTGGCGGCGTTTGGTGGGGTTATTCGCCACCGATGAGCCGGTCGAACCGATCGATCTCGATCCGGTGCCGACGGGGCCTCAACCGATTGCGTCGGTTCAAGCCCGGCGGCGGCTGGACAGCCGGGGCCAGATCAGCGCCACCCAGGTCGTGGCTCATCCCTCAGGACCGTGGTTCGAAGCCACGTTGACCGACGGTTCGGGGGCGGTCACCTTGGTGTGGATGGGCCGGGCCGATGTGCCCGGTGTGACGCCGGGCCGCCACTTACGAGTGCGGGGCCGATTGGCGCCGGATCGTGGCCGGTTGGTCGTCTTCAATCCCGATTACACGTTGGAACCGACGGCCGACAATCAATCCGTCGGCGATCAGGCCTAGTGGTCTGTCGCGACCGGGCACGTTAGGAGGTGCCGGGTAAGCGCGGCCGGTCAGTCGTCAACCCGCGAGAAGCGGTCACGCAGCGCCGCCTCGGCGTGACGAGCCGCCAGCAAGATCAATTCATCGGCCGCCAGCAACTGGTCGACCGCCGTCGGTGGCAAGGGTTGGCCCTCCCGGACCACGGTCACCAGGGTGGCGCCGTCCGGCAGGGTCAGTTCGGACACCAGGTGACCGGCCCAGGGGCTGGTTTCCGGCAGCCGGAAACTGACCAGAGCGGTCTGGCGGTTTTCAAAGCTGAACAGATGGACCAATTCGTCACCCGCCACCGCTTCGTCGATGACCGCGCTCATCAGGCTGGGAGCCGAAACCGCCACATCAACCCCCCAGGACGGGTTGAACAGCCACTCGTTGTTGGGGTGGTTGACGCGGGCGACCACCCGGGGAACGGCGAACTCGGTCTTGGCCAGAAACGAATGCACCAGGTTGGCCTTGTCGTCACCGGTCGCCGCCACCGCCACATCGCAACTGCTCAAATCGGCTTCTTCGAGTGAATCGATCTCACAGGCGTCAGCCATCAGCCACTCCGCCCGCGGCACTGCCGCCGGTGTGATGCGGCGTGGGTCACGGTCGATCAGCAGGACTGAGTGATCGTGGCTGAGCAACTGGTTGGCGATAGCCCGGCCGGCCTTACCGGCCCCGGCGATTGAAATCCGCATCAGTCGGCCTCCCGCCCGGACACTGGTGGCTGGCTGGCGTTCGACAGTGGTGGTTGGGCCAGCCGATCGGCCACTTCGCCGGCCCGGTCGACGTTGACCAAGGTGTACAAATCGTCACCGGCCTGCAATACGGTCTGGTCATCGGTGACCTGGCCTTGGCCGAAGCGCGTGATCAGGGGCAGGGGAGTGGCCAGGCGTCGCTCCAGGTCCCGGATCGACCAGCCGATCCAAGCCGGGTGAAAGGCCAGCCGGATCAAGCTGACGTGGCCGGATGGATCGCGCCAAATCGACTGGCTGCCGACCGTCACCAGCCGCCGCAAAACCTGGTCGGCGGTCCAGCGGGCGGTGGCGACCGTCGGAATACCGAGCCGTTCGTAGACCTCGGCTCGGGCGGGGTCGTAAATCCGGGCGGTTACGGTTGGCACGTTGAAATGATCGCGGGCGATCCGGGCCGCCAAAATATTCGTATTGTCACCGGCGGTCAGTGCGGCTAAGCCATCGGCCCGCTCGATCCCGGCCTGAATCAGGATGTCGCGCTCATAGCCGACCCCAGCGATTGTCCGGCCCCGGAAATCCGCCCCCAAACGTCGGAAGGCATCGGGGTTGATATCGACCGCCGCCACCTGGTGACCGCGTCGTTCCAAACCACGGGCGACCATGGCGCCAACCCGGCCACACCCAACGATGACGTATTCCACCGCTTGTTCTCCGCCTTCTGGTCGCTGCCGGTTGCTGTTGTCACTTACCCTAGTGGTCTCTCGCGCCAAACTGGCGTGTGATTCGTGGTGCCCGGTGGGGTGGCCAGCAAGGTGGAGGAGGAACTGATAGTGAATCTATCGGTGACGACGACAACGCGGCTGGTCCAGTCGTGACCGGCCAATTGATCGGGCCCATCGCGATCACCGACGTGGCCCACGGTGGTTGGGGGGTCGGCCGCTGGGATGGCCGGGTGGTCTTCGTGTCCGGCACCTTGCCCGGTGAGACGGTGACCGCCGAGGTCACCGAGCAGCGCTCGAAATTATGGTTTGCCCGCACCAGCGAAGTCCACGCAGCTTCGCCCGACCGGGTTGACCACATTTGGCCTCTGGCCGCCACCACGGGGGTTGGCGGGGCCGATCTCGGTCATGTCGCGCTACCGGCTCAACGGCGCTGGAAACAGGCCGTCCTCGAACAACAGTTACGACGGCTGGCCCACCAAGAGGTGGCCGTGACCGTCGAAGCGGCTCCCGGCGATGACGCCGACAACGGTCTTGGCTGGCGGACCCGGGTTAGCTTTACGGCCGACCAGGACGGCCGGTTGGCGATGTACGTGCCCTATTCCGACCAGTTGGTGGCGGTCGACTCGATGCCCCTAGCGGCAGCAGCGATTACGGCCGCGGCACCCTGGCGGGAACGCTTTCCGGCTGGCCACCGCGTGACTCTGGTCCAGTCGGCCAGCGGTCCGATCCACGCCGTCCTGACGCCACCAGCCGCTGGTCGGTCCGCGGCCCCAACTACGGCTGACGAAGGGCCACCCTCCCGCCAGCCCGACTGGGACCTGACTGACGCCTCGTCCTTGGTGATGGTCGAGGGTGGCCCGGCCGCCCCGGTGATCACGGAACAAGTCGTCTGGGCGGGTCGGCAATTGACCTACCAAGTGGCGGCCGATGGTTTCTGGCAGGTTCACCGCCAGGCGCCGGAAGTTCTGGTGGCGGCGGTTATGGCGGCGCTGCCGGACACGGCCAGGACCGTCTTCGATCTTTACGCCGGCGCCGGCCTGTTCGCCCAACCGTTGGCCGCCCAGACTGCGACCCGGAAAGTCATCGCCGTCGAAGGTGACAGCCGGGCGGCGCTCCGCCTGGCCGCAAATCTTCAGGCTTATCCGGCGGCTCGGTCGTATCAGGGTGAGGTTCGCCGGCTGCTGGCCGATTCGGCCTTACCCCGCCGGGCGGACGCCGTCGTACTCGATCCACCTCGAGCCGGGGCCGGCCGGGCGGTCGTGGCCGCCTTAGCCGAGCGGCGTCCCGACACCATCGTCTATGTGGCCTGCGATCCGGCCAGCTTGGCTCGCGATGTGGCTTTGCTGGCTGATCAGCACTACGGCTTGAGCCAACTGCGGGCCTTCGATCTGTTTCCTCACACCCATCACATCGAAGCCGTGGCGGTCTTCCAGCGGCAATGAGACCGGCTCAATTTCGCCATTTGATAACAGCCTGATAACAGTTTCAACTACTATTTCTCAGTGGGAGGAACGGAGGTCCCAACCGTGTCAGTCCAGACCAGGCGCCAACTTGTCGACCGCCCACGCCAACCCACTGAGCTCGCCTGGTTGGAACGATCATGAAGGATAAGGCCCGACCACCCTTGTCACGACCGGTCAACCGACGTGATTTAGGCGGCTTGCCGGTGGCCGGCGGCCGAATCAAACCGGGCCGACTTCAACGCAGCGACGATGTCACGACCGTGCCGGTGGAATGGGCGGTCGACTTGGTGGCTGAGGGGGTCGTGGCCACGATCGACCTTCGCTCCGCCGCCGAAACTATCCTGACCGGGCCTGGCCCTTTACCTCGACTGGGGGTCGCCTACCACTGGCTGCCGTTGATCGCCGATGTCCGGCTGGACGCCACCTTGCCGTCCCAAGCCAGTCCGGACGAGGTCGGCCACTGGTACGCCGACCTGGTGGAAATCAATGCCCAGCGCTTGGCGACGGCTTTCCAGGTGGTAGCCGACAACAGCGGTGGCGTCCTCTTTCACTGCACCATCGGCAAGGACCGGACCGGCATCTTGGCCGCCCTGTTGTTATCGGCCTTGGGGGCCAGTGACGCCGTCATCGCCGCTGATTATCAACGCACCGAAGCCAATCTCGCCGCTCTCTACAACCGGGCCGCGGGACTGATCGGCGCCCTCCTCAACCAGCCCGATGGCCGGACGCCGAAATTGTTAATCCCGGCCGTCGGTTCGGCCTTGCGCAGCGCTCCGGAGGCTTCCATCATCGCCCTGCTCAACCACCTCCGCCGGCGCCATGGCCAGGTTCTGGGGCCGCTCCTGGACGCCGGGCTGACGCCGGTCATCATCACCGAGTTGCGCCAACAGCTGGTCATCGCCGATGCCTGACCAGTTCTATGAACACTGCCCTGACTAGGTGACTTGACTGATCACCGGGAGTCTTGGGGGTCGTTGCTGGGTTTCTTGACAGAGTCAAAAACTCGTGTTTGGATATATGAAGATTTGGTAAACGAAGACGCAGCTCGGACTATCCCATGTACCAAGTCACGGGCAGTTTTCGAGGCCGAATTTCCGACAATCACAGTAGGTGGTGACCAACCTTCGAAGAGATCGCGGAAACCTGTTCTGTCACAGCATCAACCGGAATCGTCCAGCCCCTACGACCGAGTACGAATGAGGGCGAGCTGTTCGATCGATGAAGCGGTAGTCCGCACGATTTCTTTGCCTGAGTCAACGGAGTGCGCTGATGAAATCGAAAACATTAATTGGACTGATCGGATCCCTGGCTGTGATTGGCGGTGGCCTGTGCCTGACGGCGCCAATGTCGCGGGCCGATGACACCGGTGTGACGGACGATTCTTTGACGAGGCAGTTGGCGGCCTGCGACCCAGCGGCTTCCAGCATGCAAATCGTGACGAGTTTCGATCTGGCTCACGACAACACGACCTGGCCCCAGTTAGAGGGCCCGATCGCGGTCGGTGACGCTTATACGGCGGTCGTGACGGCCCGACACAGTGATGGTTCGCTCTGTGCGCCGACCCCGGTGGCGATCCGGCTCGGTTCACCCGAGTCGACGCTGGCCCTCCAACAGAACTGTTTAACTGACGCTGTCACCGGGCAGTGCCAGATTCAGTTGACAGCCTGGGCGGCGGGCTCGTACCAGGTCTCAGCCAGCCTCTTCGACGAAGCCAGTAGGCAGTTCGTGGCCGTGGGTGGTCACGGTGACCCGGCGGCGGCCAGCCCTCAGACCAAATCCTGGACCGTCTGCGGTCAACCCCAGGTGACGATCAGTCCGGCCGGTCCGCTGGTGATCGGCGAAAGCTACTCGGTGACCGTGTCCAGCGGGCTGGGCTGTTTGACGGAGTTGTACGCCGCCGCTGCCCGCGGTCAGGGCGACTATCAGTTGACCAGTTCACCGGCCGGTCCGCATCAGACCGGCATCGTCCGCCTTGACAGTTCGCCGACTTCCGATATCAGCACCATCGAGGTCACCTCACAGGTCGCCGGCCAATATCAGGTCAACGCCCAATATCGCCATAGTGATGGCCGCCTGGTAACCCTGTTGCCGCAATCGGTGACCTTGCAGTGGCTGAATTCGACAACGCCGGATCCGTCGGAGGACGTTTTCACCGTGCTCAATAATTTTGTGCTCAATATCGGCGCTCAATTACGTGAACTGATTTTGGCCATCACGTCGTTCAACGCTTTTCCGAGGTAACAACTGAAACTGACCCAACGGTCACCAGTTGGTCGTGGGGGACTGGGCCAGATCGGTGATCGGTCCGTTGTGGCCAGAGACTGGCAGTTGTGACTTGGGGCACTCGCCAACCGGTCCCACTCCAGGAGGCCAGATATTGGCCGACTGGTGTCGGCTCGACCGACTTGGTAGTTTGCCTGCCAGATCACTGACCTGTGACAAAGGAGTTCCATGACCCGCCGTGAGACCTTGACCGTTGGCTCGGATCATTTTCAGTTCTATCCCATCAGCCAGGCCAGCCCCCGGTCCGATCTGCCGTACGCCTTGCGGGTCTTGTTGGAGAATCTGCTCCGCCACCAGGACGGTCTCAACATCACCGACCAGGACATCGCTCAGGTCGCCAACTGGGAGGCCACGGCTGATCCCCGCTGGGAGATTCAGTTCACCCCGGCCCGGGTCATCATGCAGGACTTCACTGGTGTGCCCTGCGTCGTCGATTTGGCGACCATGCGCCAAGCCGTGGTCAAACTTGGTGGCCGAGCCGATCAAGTCAACCCGCTGGCACCGGCCGAACTGGTAATCGATCACTCGGTCATCGCCGATGTTTTCGGTCGGCCCGAGGCTTTCGCCCGCAACCAAGAATTGGAATACGCCCGCAACCAGGAGCGCTACCAATTCCTGCGCTGGGGCCAGACCGCCTTCGACAATTTCCAGGTCGTGCCGCCGGGAACCGGCATCGTTCACCAGGTCAACGTCGAATATCTGGCCCGCGTGGTCGGCCAGCAACCGGAGCCAGACGGTCAGCGGCTGGTCTTCCCCGACACCTGCGTTGGCACCGATTCTCACACCACCATGGTCAACGGCTTGGGCGTGGTCGGCTGGGGAGTCGGCGGCATCGAGGCCGAAGCCGCCTTGCTTGGCCAGCCGGTGCCGATGCTGATTCCCCGTGTCGTCGGCTTCAAACTGTCCGGCAGCCTTCGCCCCGGTGTCACGGCGACCGATCTCGTGCTGACCATCACCGAGTTGCTGCGGCAACATCAGGTGGTCGGTCAATTCGTCGAGTTCTACGGTCCCAGCCTGGCCCAGGTGCCGGTGGCGACCCGCTGCACGATCGGCAATATGAGCCCCGAGTACGGATCGACCGTGGCGATTTTCCCGATCGACGCCGCCACCATCGACTACCTGCGCCTGACCGGCCGGACGGCCGAACAACTGGCCTTGGTCGAGGCCTACGCCAAGGCCCAGGGGCTGTGGCACGATCCGACCGCCGAACCGGTCTATTCATCGACTCTCGAGTTGGATTTAGCCACCGTCCGGCCCTCCTTGGCCGGCCCGAAACGGCCGCAGGACCGGATCGACCTGGCCGCCGCCAAGACCGCCTTCGCCGAAGCCCTACCGGCTTACACGGCCGACCCAGACCAGATCGTGACCGTCGATTTAGCGGCTGGGTCGGCGACCGAGTTGCGCCCGGGCACGGTGGCTGTGGCCGCTATCACGTCGTGTACCAATACCTCGAACCCCGAGGTCATGGTGGCGGCTGGCCTGGTCGCCCAGAAAGCCGTCGCCCGTGGTCTCCAGGTGCCGCCGTGGGTTAAAACGACCTTGTCACCAGGGTCAAAGGTGGTGACCGACTACCTGGACGCGGCCGGTTTGACGGAGCCGCTCAACCAGTTGGGGTTCAACCTGGTCGGCTACGGCTGTGTCACCTGTATTGGCAATACGGGCCCCTTGGTGCCGGCCGTCAGCGCGGCCGCCGACCAAGGTTTGCCACTGGTCGCCGTCTTGTCGGGCAACCGGAATTTCGAAGGCCGAATTTCTCCTGACGTGACGATGAATTACCTGGCCAGCCCGCCCTTGGTGATTGCCTACGCCCTGGCCGGCACGATGAACATCGACCTGACGAACGAACCCTTGGGTCACGACCGTGACGGTCAACCGGTCTTCTTGGGCGATCTGTGGCCGTCCCCAGCCGAGATCAACCAGGTCGTGTCAACTGCCATCACCCCGGCCATGTACCAGCGTCGTTACGCCGATGTTTTCGCCGGTGACGACCGCTGGCAGGCCTTGGAGGTCCCGGCCGGTCAGGTTTTCGCCTGGGACGAAGCCTCGACCTATATTCGCCAAGCGCCGTACTTCGACAATCTGACCGCTCAACCGGCGCCACTGCGTGATATCAGCGGCGCCCGGGTGTTGCTGAAACTCGGCGATTCGGTGACGACCGACCACATCAGCCCCGCCGGTTCTATCAAAGCCGACTCGCCGGCCGGCCGTTATCTGGCCGAACACGGCGTCGACCCCCGTGACTTCAATTCCTACGGTTCCCGCCGGGGCAATCACGAGGTCATGGTCCGGGGCACCTTCGCCAATATCCGGTTACGGAACCAATTGGCGCCCGGCACCGAGGGCGGCTGGACGCGCGACTGGACCGAAGCCGACGGCCCCGTCCGGACGGTCTACGAAGCATCGCTCAACTACCTCGCCCAAGGCACCCCGCTGGTGATCTTGGCCGGCCGTGAATATGGTTCCGGTTCGTCACGGGACTGGGCCGCCAAAGGCACGGCGCTACTCGGCGTCAAGGTCGTCATCGCCGAAAGCTACGAGCGGATTCACCGCTCCAACCTGCTCGGCCTGGGCGTCCTACCATTGCAGTTCCCAGTTGGGCTCAATGCCGATTCACTGGGCCTGACGGGCCAAGAAGAATTCGCCATCAGCGGTCTTGAGGCCCTCAACGAGGGGGTCATTCCGGCCACGGTCCGGGTCAAGGCCACGGCCGCTGATCACCGGGTCGAGTTCGACGCCCAGGTCCGGATCGACACCCCGAAAGAGGCCGACTATCTTCGCCACGGCGGGATTTTGCCCTACGTGCTGCGTCACCTGGTGGAGTCAACAACCGCCGGCTGAGGGCCTGACTTTCGTGACCATGGCGCAGGCTTGTCAACCACAACCGGCAGCTCAACTCGTCAACCAGCAACTGAGCGACTGACTTTCGTGACCTCTGGCGGTGTCCCGGCAGCGGCGGCGCCAATGATCGGTCGAGACCCGAAGTCGTCAGCCTAAAAGCTGGCTCAGCGCAACACCACGGTGGTGATGATCAAACCCCGGTCGACCAGCCAGCGGCCATCCAACTGCCCCCAGTCGACGTCGGTCTGATCGGTGTCGACGAGCAATTCGATCGTGAAATGGCCGGTCGGCTGGAAACGTAAACGGGCGTCTTCGAAGCCCAGCCAACGCTCGGTCAGAGGGAACCAGGTCTTGTAAACGGCCTCTTTGGCGCTGAACAGGAGGCGGTCCCAGGGCCGCGGTGGCAGGCCGGGTCGGTCGACTCGATCCTGGTCCGTCAATTCGGCCAGGTGTGCGATCTCATCGGCTGAGGCGACGTGGCCGAGGATGCCCTCGCGCAGAGGCAAGGCCGCTTCGGCGTCGATCCCGAGACTGGGCACCAGGCTGGTTTCGGCGACGGCGGCCGCCCGGTAGCCCTTGGTGTGGGTCATACTGCCGCTGATCCCCGGCGGCCACTGGGGAGCGCCCCGTTGGCCGGGCAAGATCGCCGACGGCGGGCGCCCAAGTTGGGCCAGGGCTTGACGGGCACAGGCTCGAACCGTGGCGAATTCACGTTGGCGATGGAAAACTGCCCGGGCGATGTGGGTCTGTTCGGCTGGCCATAGTGGCGCCGTCACGACATCGCCGTAGCTTTCCGCCGTGTGGACGGCCGGTGGCAGCAACCGACCAATCAGGGTTACATCGGATTCGATGATCGCGTCAGCTGCGACCGGCGGTTGGTCGGCTTGGTTGGGGTCACTCATGTCACTTGCGCGCCAGCATCGTCAGCCCAGTTGCAGACCACTCGTGTCAGTCTCAGTCAGCGAGAGATCGTCACTGTTGGGTGAATATCAGTTGGTGACCGTTACCGGTCAGTGTCAAGACATCACCGTCGATCTGCCAACCCGACATCTGGGGAAGTAGCGTCAAATAGGCCTGTTCGACGACATCCTGTGACCACTGACCAGTCAGATGGGTCGTTAAGTTGGGGGCGCTCAGGCTCATCACCCGCCCGTCCCGGGCTATGGTGCCGGTGAAATCGTTGACTCCGGTCGAACCGACGTACTCGACACCATCGATATAGAACGACACCAGACTGCCGCTGGGGATGACCGTGGACTCACTCCAGCGCGTCAGATACCAGGTCGTCTGATCGAGCGCCGGCCGCTGCCAGGACATTAAACCGGCCATCACCCCGGCCACCAGGGCGCCGACCACGATGGCCATTAAGGCCAAACCGGTTTTGCGTTTCATCGGGCTCACCGTCCTGTCAGCAGCAAGAGAGCGGCCACCACGAAGATGACAGAGGCGCCGAAGGCGCTCATCGCCACCCCTGATAACCGTTGTACAGTCCGCTGGGGCTTAGGCATGTCCTGGTCCTTCCTGCCGCCGGGTTACGTCGTCACCCTATCGTTCCGGTCAGACTTTGCCAGTTGGGCCAACCGCTAAAAAGCCGCTCAATACTTGTTCAATCCTTGAGCCACGCCAGCCTGCGACTTCCGGCGCGACTACGGTCGGCCTGAACAAGGCCGCGCTGACTTCGCTCGGCCGACTATGATGCGATCCGTGTCAGACCCAGCCACCGAGGCTTCGCTGGGCGTCGTCGTACCGACCACAGTCCAGTTGTACGACGCCGCCGAGCCGTTGCGCTTGACGCACGGTGGCCAACTCGACCAAGTCAACGTCACCTATGAGACCTACGGCCAACTGTCGCCGAGTCGCGACAACGCCATTTTTATCTGCCACGCCTTGACCGGTGACGCTCACGCCGCCGGTTATCACCCGGGGGACAAGAAACCGGGTTGGTGGGACAGCCTGATTGGTCCGGGCAAGCCGGTTGACACCGACCGTTTCTTTGTCATCTGCCCCAATCTGCTCGGTGGCTGCCAGGGAACAACCGGGCCGAGCAGTCTCAACCCGGCCACCGGCCACGTCTGGGGGCTGGATTTCCCGATTCTCGACATGGCCGACTTGGTGGCCGTTCACCGCCGGTTGATCAACCACCTCGGCATCACTCGGCTACTGGCCGTGGTTGGTGGTTCGTTGGGCGGGATGCAGGCTCTGGAATGGGCCCTGACGGCGCCCGAGGAACTGGCGGCGGCTGTCATCGTGGCCGCCTCCAGCCGTCTGACCGCCGAAAACATCGCTTTCTCGGCGGTGGCCCGCGAGGC
>JAISGZ010000065.1 GCA_031262845.1 Propionibacteriaceae bacterium
AACTTCGTCGACTCCAAACGGGGCGGAATCGACGACACCGACTGCTGAACCGCCGTCGTCGTCACCGGTCCGGTCTTCGTCGCCGACGCCGTCGTACCTACCCACCCGGACCTCGACTCCGTCTCAGACACCAACTCAAACTCCAACCGTCGAGTCGTCGGCTTCAGCATTGGACGGGGCTCCGTCTCAGATGCCAACTCCAACTGTCGAGCCGTCTACCTCGGGATCGAACCAGACTTCGTCTCAAACGGCGTCCTCAGAACCGTCGGTCTCTGTGAGTTCATCGGCTTCACTAGTACCAACGCCGTCAACCATGTCGGTCACTGGTACCACGGTGTCTTCTCCCTCGGCCACGGCAGTTGTGCCGTCAGAGGAACCGTCGTCCTCGCCGTCTGTGTCGCGCCAACCGTCGTCGTTGAGCCCTTCGGCATCGACTGGGTCACAACCACCGTCGGCAGTGTCCTCGTCGCCCGTGGCTTCAACGACCCCGTCTTTGACTACCCCAACGATCACGCCGACAGAGGTCGCGTCGACACCGCCAGCCACGTCGACACCGACAATCACGCAGACTGCGGACACGTCAGAACAGTCAGCCACGTCAACACCGTCGTCGTTGTCTCCGACACCGTCCCGGTCGTTGTCTCCGACGCCGTCGCACCTACCCACCCAGACGCCGTCCCAAACTCCGACTTCAACCCCGACAGCGACGGCCGAGTCGCCGTCGTCACTGGCGCCCTCACCGTCCGCCGAGTCAACGTCTCCTTCCGCTGAACCGATGTCCCCGTCCGCCGAGTCGACGTCTCAATCCACTGAGTCAACGTCTCCTTCCGCTGAACCAACGTCTCCCCCCACCGAGCCAACGTCTCCTTCCGCTGAGCCGACGTCCCCGTCCACTGCGCCGACGTCGCTGGTCACCGAGTCAACGTCCCCCTCGGCTGAACCAACCTCAATCACCTCAACGGCTTCGGTCTCGTCTCCGTCCTCATCCCAACCAACCCCCACCCCGTCTCAGACCACACCGGCCGAATCATCAGCCACATCCCCTCAGCCGACCGACTCAGAGCCGACCCGGACGAACGCGCCGTCCGCCACACCATCAGCGACAACCGTTGTCATCGACCCAGTCGTCACTGCTGGCCGCGACTACACCGTCCGGGCTACCGGTTTCCAACCCGGCGAAGAGGTCACGGCCACGCTCCACTCCCAGCCCTTCCACGTCGGCGTCGCCACGGCCGATGCCACCGGCACCGTGACCTTTACCTGGACGATGCCACCCACCATCACCGCCGGCTCCCACCGCCTCGAATTGGTCGGCGATCGCTCCGGGGTCACGAACGTCCTTCTGACGATTACAGCCGATCCCGCACCCAGCCTGACTCCCGTTGCCCCCACCGTGAACGCGCCTTTGGCTGGTACCGGCGCGACCAGTTCCTGGCTCCTCGTAGTCGTTGGCCTGGTCGTCGTCGGTCTGGGTGTCGGCGCTATCGCCCTGGCGCTGAGAGCTCGGCGCCGCCCGTAATCAGTGTTTTGACCACGGTCAGGAATTCGCTCGGGCTCGCCGTACGGTGTGGTCGGCCAGCCGCCCCCTGCGACAGGAGCGCAATCACGTGACTGTCGCCCACGAGGCAGCGTGATCACTCAGCACTTGGGAAAGACGCAACAGAAATTTGTCGTACCTGGGAATCTCTCCCAAGGTCGCCCAATTCAGCACGTTAACCATATTCAAACAGTATTCAAACAATATTCATTGGTTTGACTAGCCTTTTCCGGGTTCGGGGCACCGGCGGGTGATCATTGATAGAACGTTGATATAGGCTGTCGGTCGACCGGCGCGAGGCCTAATTAAGGCGCTAGTGAGACTCGTGATCGAGGTCAACAGCGGTTGGCTTGACCGGATCATGACCGTTGAAATCCTGGTCGGCTAGTCCTTGGTCCTGGCTAACAGCGGATACTTGATCTAGGATGAAAACCTATCTTGTAGGTGGTAGTCCTCCACTACGGTCTTCTCGTGCTTCCCCTGCGTCAACGGAGAGAGGTCCTATGAGGACAACACATCGGTCGACTGGCCGCTACTGGGCGGCTGGTCTTCTGCTGGCGGGACTGGTTTCTGGGCTTGGACCAACGACCAGTTGGGCCGATCCGCTCGAACCGGAGTTCGTTTCCGCCCCTAATTCGACAGTCGCCCAGTCGAGCCGACTCAATGCCTACCAGTCGACCACGCCGTCGTGGTCGGCAGCGCCCGAGACGACCACCGAGGTGGTGGCGGTGGCCGACGACCTGCCGGCGGCTTACGATCTGCGCGACCTCGGGGTCATCGCACCAGTCCGCGACCAAGGTAAGGACGGCACCTGTTGGGCTTTCGCGGCCACGGGGTCAGCCATGTCGGAGTTAGCCCGTGACGGTCACCCCGGCGTCAGTTTGTCGGTCTCTCATCTGGTGGCTTCGGTTTTCAACGACCGGGGTGTGACGGGTTGGATTCAACCTTCCGGCGCCATCCTGCCAACCGATCCGACCAAGGATGGCGGGAATGCTCTGCTGGCCGCGACCGCCTGGTCGAAGTGGTACGGCGCTCAAACCACGGCCGCTTATCCGGACGCTCTGTCCGGTCAGGCCTTGCCCTGGTCGGAGCTGATGACACGCCAATATCAGATGGCCAATGCCCGCATCTTCAATCCACTGCTCGACGGTCTCGGTCGCCTCTCGGCCACCAGCCTGGCGGCCATGCAGCAGGCGATCTTCACCGAAGGTGGCCTAGCCACGGCCTACTTCGCCGACAGTGGCCAGTCGACCAACGCCGATTCGGCGATTTATAACCTCGCCACCAGCGCCGTCTACAACCCGCCCCGGTCAGTTGAAAACCCGACCAACGCGACCAACCACGGGGTCTTGCTGATCGGCTGGGACAACAACTATCCGGTGACCAACTTCGCCACCGCGCCACCCGGCGCCGGGGCTTGGCTGGTCCAGAACAGCTGGGGGACACAGGCCGGCCAGGACGGTTACTTCTGGTTGTCCTACTACGACGCCAGTCTCAGTCAATCGTGGTTGTTCGATCTGGAACCGGCGGTTAGCAGCCAGTCGATGATGTTCTACGACGATGCCATCCCCGGTGACAAGGTCACCTACAACACCAGCACGATCTACGGGGCCAACATTTTCCAGCTGCCCAGAGGCTCCAACCAAGCCCTCCGGTCGCTCTCTCTGGTCGTCGAAAGGCCTGGCCAGACCTATGACATCTCGATCTATGCCTACCCCAAGAAGAAACCCAACGACGGTACCCAGATCGATATCAGCACTGGAGTTGGCAGTAGCCAGCGGGTGACTTTCCAACAGCCCGGCTGGTACGAGGTCGACCTCGAAAAGCCACCGCTACTGGCCGCCGGCAGCACTTTTGCGGTCGTCGTCCAGGTGACTGACACGCTGACTCGGCAAGCCGAAATCCCGGTTGAATACACCTACACCCCGAGTCGGCAACTGGCGGTCGCTAAGTTCTATCGGACGGTTTCGCCGGGCCAGAGTTTCATCAGCCGTAACGGTTCGAGTTGGAAAGACATCAGTGAAACCAAGCCCGGCAACCTGGCGATCAAAGCCGTGCTGGACCAGGACACGACGGGGATCGACGGTTTCCCCGTGATCGACAACAACGCCATCAAGTTGAGTGTCCACCAGGTCACCAGTGGGTTTTTCGCCTGCGCCTGGGGGATTTTCAAAAGCTTCTTCGGGTTGTTCACCTTCATGTTCTAGCGGGTCTGAGCGCTCGCGAGGGCCGGTCGGCTGATGGCAGACAATTTTCTGTGTTTTCGATATTAAACCGCTGGCCAGGTAGAACCAGAGCTTGGGGATGTAGTAAAGTCCTCTTTAAATAAGCGCTCTGACTTGGTTCGATGTCTTTCTCTCTGTGAGACGGGAGTGGCCGCAGCCAAGTCGACGTTCGCGGTTGTCCGCGCTGACTAACTCCTCTCGGCTCAGCTTCTGGCTACGAGCCGACTCGGTGCGTCTGGCTGCGGGCTGGAGCGGGGGGATGAACAATCGCAAACTGGGAAGATCATTCATGGACATCCGTCGTGGAATCGGTGGGTTTGTTGCCGCCGGTCTCGTTTTCACCGGCCTGGCTTTAGCTGGGCCCGTTACACCGTCAGCCGCTGAACCGGGTAGTACGTTTTGCAAGTCGGAACCCAAATTCGAAGACAAGATCAATCAAGCGCTGGCCGCTCTGGCTAATGTCCTGCAACCCGTCCCCGACGGTGACATCGGTCAGCTGACGTCCGCCGTGTACGAGTCGCTCAGCCTGCTCGAAGAGGCTCTGAACACTTTCAAACAGCCGCCGGAGACCATCACAGCCATCGTCCCGGGGGTGGTGGAGTATCTCGGCCAGCTCAAGGAAGCCGCGGGCTATCAAAACATCGACCAGTTGCGGATCGTGGCCACGACCGCCAAGCTGGAAAACTTGCGAGCCCAATTGCAGTCGATCGTCGATATCATCGGCCAGGAGTGTCAGTGGTTCGCCCCCACCCTGGCCCCGATCAAGACGACCTCGCTACCGTCGACGGCGGCCACGTCACTGAAACCAAGCACGTCCACGTCGACGACCAAGCCGTCCAGTGCGGCCTCGACCTCGAAACCCGCCACGACGACCAAGCCGTCCAGTGCGACCGCGACTTCGAAACCCGCCACGACAACTAAACCGTCGACGACGAGGTCATCCAGCCTGCCATCGACGAGCTGGCCGGCATCGACCATTCCGTCAACCACCAAGCCACCGACGTCGGCGACAAAGCCATCGACGTCGAAACCGTCGACGAGCCAGCCAGCGACAACGAAGCCGTCGACGACACGGCCATCGACGACCCCGAGTCCATCCCGCAGCGTCTCGACACCGTCGCGGACCTCGACCGCGCCTTCAACCGCGCGGCCATCGACCACCGACCCGATCCTTCAGCCCGGGGAGTTCCGGCCCTTGCGAGTCATTTTCCAGGCCGCCGGGTCGGTCTTCCGGACAGCCCGGGAACTGATTCGTCCTTTCACCCAATTGTTCTTCGGCTTCTTCCGGCTATTCGGCTGATCGCCGACGAGCCGCGATCCATCTGGCTCGGGTCGTGGTAGCTGATGGGCGCTCAACGTCAACCTCAGCTGCTGCGGTCTGAGCTTGACGTTCCGGTCCGTGAACCAGCGGTCTGGACGGTTGGAGGCGGGTGGCTATGATGTTCCCTATGGCTCACAGGTTGTTGTCCCTTGGTTGCCGTAGCGAGGCTAGTTAAGCCAGACGGTTTCGCTACGGAGTTCGCTCGTGCCTGGCGCTCAAACCAACGATTAGACAATAACTATCGGGGCTATTCCGGAGCCCCCAATGAGTGAGGTATTCGACCATGACCCATCCGACTTTCGGCACTCGGCCGCAAACCCAGCCGCCGGTCCAGCAGCCTTCCGGGATGCCGTTCCAGCGCTACGTGCCTTTTCAACCGCTCGATCTGCCTGACCGGACCTGGCCCGAGGCCCGGATTACCCAAGCCCCCCGGTGGCTGTCGACGGATTTACGCGATGGCAATCAGGCCCTGATCGACCCCATGACGGCCGAACGCAAACTGCGCCTATTCGAGTTGCTGATCCGGATGGGCTACAAGGAAATTGAGGTCGGATTCCCGTCGTCGTCGCAAACCGAATTTGATTTCGTGCGCCAGCTGATCGAGGAAGACCGGATTCCCGATGACGTCCAAATTTCCGTTCTGACTCAGGCCCGTCAGGATTTAATCAACCGCACGGCCGAGTCGCTGGTCGGGGCTCGGCGGGCCAATATCCATATGTACAACGCGACCGCCGAATTGTTCCGCCGGGTGGTTTTCCATATGACCGCCCAAGAATGTATTGATCTGGCTCGCCACGGTACCGAGTGGGTCATGGCGGCGGCCGAGAAATACTTGTCGGAGGTGGAATTCGGCTATCAGTACTCGCCGGAAATTTTTACCCAAACTGACACCGATTTCGCCCTCGAAGTCTGTGAAAACGTGTCATCGGTCTGGCAACCCGGACCGGGCCGGGAGATCATTTTCAATCTGCCGGCGACGGTCGAGATGTCAACCCCGAATACCTACGCTGATCAGGTCGAATACTTCAGCCGGAACATTTCCCGGCGGGAACACGTGGTGGTGTCGCTCCACACCCACAATGACCGGGGAACAGCCATCGCGGCCACGGAATTTGCGCTGATGGCGGGGGCCGACCGGGTTGAGGGTTGTTTGTTTGGCAACGGTGAACGCACCGGCAATGTCGATCTCGTGACGCTGGGTCTCAATCTGTACACCCAGGGGATCGACCCGATGATTGATTTCTCCGATTTGGATGAAATTCGCCGCGTCGTCGAATATTGCACGGGGATGCCGGTCCCAGCTCGTTTCCCGTACTCCGGTGATCTGGTTTATACGGCCTTCTCGGGGTCACATCAGGACGCCATCAAGAAAGGCTTGGAAGACCTCGAGCGGCGAGCCGATCAAATGGGCCAAACGATCCACACGATTGCTTGGGAAGCGCCTTATCTGCCGATCGATCCGTACGATGTCGGCCGCACCTATGAAGCCGTGATCCGGGTGAATTCCCAGTCCGGTAAAGGTGGTATGGCTTACCTGATGAAGAATGACCACCACTTCGATTTACCGCGACGTCTCCAAATCGAATTCGCCCGGGTGGTGCAAAACCATTCCGACGCCACCAGCCATGAGGTGACGAGCAACGAATTGGGTGAATTGTTCCAGGCCGAATATCTGCGCCAACCCTTCCCGCTGGAATTGGTCAAGGTGACCTCACTGTCACAAAATGGCGGTCACCACATCACGGCCGAAGTCACCAATCACGGCCAACAGACGCAGGTCGAGGGCAACGGCAACGGCCCGTTGTCGGCCTTTGTCGACGCGATTGGGCCGCTCGGCTATCAGGTCAAGGTTTTCGACTACAGCGAACACGCTCTCAGCGCTGGTGGCGACGCCCAAGCCGCGGCCTACGTCGAGGCCGAAGTCACGGTGGCCGATCGGGCTTACGTCTGTTGGGGCGTCGGCGTCGACCAGTCGATTGTGACCGCTGGGATGCGGGCGATTTGTAGCGCCATCAGCCGGACCTATCGCCAACTCGGGCCGATCGTCTGAGCGCGGATCGCATTCCAGTGCGGCCCGCATTCCAGTGTGGCAAGGCACTCCGGGACCTCTTTTGAGACCGGCAGCGCGTTCGACACCGTTAGACACAACTCCTTAGGCGCTGCCGTAACGACGTTGGCGGCCGGTGTAGGCGACGATGGCCTGCCACAGGTCACGCCGGTCGAAATCGGGCCAGAGCTGGTCGAGAAAGACGAACTCGGCGTAGGCCGACTGCCAGATCAAGAAATTGCTGATCCGCTGTTCACCCGAACTGCGCACGAACAGGTCGACGTCGGGGATGTCGGGCTCGTCGAGAAAGCGGCGGAAACGGTCTTCGGTCAGACGAGCCGGGTCGAGTTGGCCGGATTGAGCCAGCTGGGCAATCTGGCGGGCAGCGTCGACGATTTCGGCCCGGCCGCCGTAGTTGACGCAAAATTGGAGCGTCAGCTTCGAGTTGTCGCGCGACAGGGCTTCGGCGGCTTCGAGTTCTTTGATGACCGAAGTCCACAGTCGGGGCCGGCGGCCGGCCCAGCGAATCCGGACGCCCATGGCGTTCAGTTCGTCCCGGCGACGGCGGATGACGTCGCGGTTGAAACCCATCAGCCAGCGCACCTCAACCGGCGAGCGGCGCCAGTTTTCGGTCGAAAAGGCGTAGACCGACAGATACGGCAGGCCGATTTCGAGCGCCCCCTCGATGACATCGAAGAGGGCCGCCTCACCGCGGGCGTGGCCGGCCGTCCGGTCGAGGCCCCGTTGTTGGGCCCAGCGGCCGTTGCCGTCCATGACAATGGCGACGTGGCGGGGGAGTAAGTCGGCCGCCACCGCGGGCGGCCGGGCGCCGGAGGGATGCGGTGACGGTGGTTGGACGGCGCGCTGCCCCGGGTTTTTGCTGGCCACGTCGTCAGCCTAGTGGGCGGTCGTGCCGAGAACTGCGTATTCGAACCCCCAGCCGTGCTGTTGTCGGTGGTCGATCCGCTAGCGCGCCTCCTCCACCTTGCTGGCCACCCCAGCTGCCACCCCGAACAACACGACCATGTGAGGTGGTCAGCCCACCCGGGTCGGCCGAGTTTCGATGACCGAGTGCTCACGGCCGACCAAGAAATTCCACCCCTTGGCTCGATCATCTAGGCTGGCCTCTGTGTTGCGAGGAGACGGACGCTTGACTGCCGCGGCTGATCCGATAGAGCCGGCGCCTCAAGACGAGTGCGGTGTCTTCGGAGTCTGGGCGCCAGGCGAAGACGTGGCCAAACTGACCTACTACGGTCTATACGCGCTCCAACACCGCGGTCAGGAATCGGCCGGGCTGGCCGTGGCCAGCGGTCACCAAATCGTCGTCGTCAAAGACATGGGCCTGGTGTCCCAGGTTTTCGACGAGACGACGTTGGGTCCTCTGACCGGCACGATCGCCATCGGCCACACCCGCTACTCGACCACCGGGGCTTCGTGTTGGGACAACGCCCAGCCGACCTTCCGGGCCACCAAGTGGGGCGGCTTGGCCCTCGGCCACAACGGCAATCTGACCAACACGGCCGAACTGGCGGCCCTGTTGACGGCCGATTCCCGGTCGGATTTACCGGCCTCGAACCGCAACCAACTCGACTCGACCAACGACACCTCGTTGGTGACGGCGCTGCTGGCGGCGTCACCGGCCGAATCCCTCCAGGACGCCGCTCTCAGTTTGCTGCCGCACTTGCGGGGCGCCTATTGCCTGGTGTTCATGACCGAGAAAACGCTCTACGCCGCCCGTGACCCCCAGGGCGTCCATCCGCTCGTACTGGGCCGCTTGAACACCGGCTGGGTGGTGGCTTCGGAGACCTGCGCTTTGGATATCGTCGGCGCCTCCGTGGTCCGGACGATCGAACCGGGGGAGTTCTTGGCCATCGACGCCAGCGGCCTGTCCTCAACCCGGTTCGCCGAGGCCGAACCGAAAGGCTGCCTATTCGAGCACGTCTACCTGGCCCGGCCCGATTCGTCGATCGACGCCGACCGGCGGGTGGTCCATCAGACCCGGGTCGAGATCGGCCGGCGTTTGGCCAAGGAACACCCGGTCGAGGCCGACTTGGTCATTCCGGTGCCGGAGTCGGGGGTGCCGGCGGCGATCGGTTACGCCCGTCAGTCGGGTATCCCGTTCGGCCTCGGACTGGTGAAAAACGCCTACGTCGGCCGCACCTTCATCCAACCCAGCCAGACCATTCGCCAACTCGGTATTCGGCTGAAACTCAATCCACTGCGTGACATCATCGCTGGCCAGCGCCTAGTGGTGGTCGACGACTCGATCGTCCGGGGTAATACCCAGCGGGCCCTGATCCGGATGTTGCGGGAGGCCGGGGCGGCTGAGGTCCACGTCCGGATTTCGTCGCCGCCGGTGGTCTGGCCCTGTTTCTACGGCATCGACTTCGCCACCCGGGCAGAGCTGATCGCGTCCGGGTTGACGGTGGACGACGTCTGCCAGTCGATCGGCGCCGATTCGCTCGGTTTTATCTCCCTGTCCGGCCTGGTGGCGGCCACCGAGGTGCCGATGGAGCGGCTCTGCCGGGCCTGTTTCGACGGCGTCTATCCGATTCAGATTCCCGAGTCCCGGGCTCAGGAGATGGGTCTGGTCCAGCCACTGGTGGCCAGTGATTTCCAACCGGAAATCGAATTCTCGCCACCATCGCCACCGGCACCGCCGATTGTCCCCAGCCCGCTGTCAGCTGACCGGACGGCACCGTCGCCGGTTGCTATCCAGGCCCTCGAACTGGTCCGAGAGGAAACCCGATGACTTCTGCTTATGCCCAAGCCGGCGTGGATATTGAGGCTGGTGAACGGGCCGTTGAACTGATGCGGGCGGATGTCGCCCGGACCCGGCGGCCGGAAGTCTTGGGCTCGCTCGGTGGTTTTGCCGGCTTCTTCGATGCCGCTAGCTTCCAGAATTACCGCCACCCAGTGCTGGCCACATCGACGGACGGCGTCGGAACCAAGGTTGCGATCGCCCAGGCCCTCGATATCCACGACACCATCGGGTTCGACCTGGTGGCGATGCTGGTCGACGATCTAGTCGTGGTCGGTGCTGAGCCGCTCTTCGTGACCGACTACATCGCCTGCGGCGCGGTCGTACCCGAACGGATCGCGGCCATCGTCCGTGGCATCGCCCAAGCCTGCGCCGAAGCCGGAGCGGCCCTCCTGGGGGGCGAGACGGCCGAACACCCTGGCTTGTTGCGGCCGGATGAATACGATGTCGCCGGTGCCACCACCGGGGTAGTCGAACAGGACCTCATCCTGGGTCCCGACCAGGTCCAGCCCGGCGACCAGATTCTGGCCCTGGCCTCGTCCGGCCTCCATTCCAACGGCTATTCGCTGGTGCGCCAGGTCTTTCTCAACCAGGCCGGTTGGCAACTCGAGAGGCCGGTGGCGGAACTGGGACGGACCTTGGGCGAAGAACTACTGACGCCGACCCGGATTTACACGCCAGCCATCCTCGACCTCATCAAGGCCACCTCGGTTCATGCCATCAGCCACATTACGGGCGGTGGTTTGGCCAATAATCTGGCCCGGATCATCCCCGATCGGCTGCAAGCCGTCGTCGACCGGTCGACCTGGCAGCCGGCCCCGATCTTCGATCTGGTGCAGCGCACCGGCCAGATCAGCCAGCCAGATCTTGAGGCAACCTTAAACATGGGCGTCGGTATGGCGGTGGTGCTACCGGCGGCCAGCGTCGATCAAGCTCAGCGCCAGTTGAGCCAGCGCGGAGTCGACGCCTGGGTCTGTGGCCAGGTCGAAGCCGCCGACAGCGGTCAGATCGGGGCGGTCCTGGTTGGGCAACATCCGGTGCCGGCCTGAGGGCGCTGGACCGCGACACGAGGCGGTCCGTCTTTGGTGGTTCCGATTGCCTCCGGTAACCTTGGGGCCACGACACACTTCATCCAGTAGTTGCCGCGCGTTTTGCGCGGGCGAGTAGCGAGGGGGCTGACCCTATGGGGCGCGGCCGGGCAAAGGCGAAGCAGACAAAAGTCGCCAGAGAACTTAAGTATCGGTCGGTTTCCACGGATTTTGCTTCGTTGGAGGCCGAACTGAGAGGTTCATCAAACGACGCGGACATTCCGCCGAACTATGCTGATTTAGCTGAGGTTTACAGCGGTGACAGTCCTGAGACCACGGATGACGACGCGGACGACAGCCGCTGAGACCGGGCGCCTGAGCCCTCATTCACCGCTCATCGACGACCGAGCGGCCCCCAATCGGCACGCTGGTGGCTTGATTGACGCCCGGCGGACGTCCAGTCCGCAGGCTAGTTTTGGGTCGGCTGGCTGCGGGCGTTTAAGACTAGGCCAGTCCCAGGCGGGGCGATGATGGTGATTCCAGCCAATAACGGGCGTTCTCCGGCTACGGTCGCTCTCATCAGCAAGTGGCGGGCTCTAATCCGGCGTGATGACAGCGTCGAGACCGAATTGGCCAGTCCGGCCGAGACCAGCACCGAACCCGGCTGGTGGGCCGACCAGTGGTTACCGGATCGTTACCTCGACGGATACGAAACCTTGGCCTTCCATATGCCAGGCCAACTGTTATTGCCCGAAGAGGGTGACGGCTACCTGACGGCGACCTTGATCCGGAGCGAACCGGATCAACGTGACCGAGCCGTGCTCTATCTTCACGGTTGGAACGAATACTTCTTCCAAGATCACGTCGCCCAGGCCTGGCAGCGGTTGGGTTACGACTTCTACGCCCTCGATTTCCACCGTTACGGCCGCAACCTACGTTCTGGACAGCTGCCTGGCTACGCCGAATCGGTGGCGGATTACTTCGAAGAGATTGATGCCGCGATTGCGCGGCTGCGGCAAACCCACCGCTACGTCGTCATCAACGCCCATTCGACCGGTGGCCTGATCGCCTCGCTGTGGGCCAACGCCCGGCCGGGCCAGCTGGTTGGTTTGGTGCTGAATGCACCGTGGCTGGACCTCAGCGGGTCGCTGTTGTCCAGGACCCTGACCCAGGCGGCCTCGAAAGCTCTGGCCGGTAAGGCCGCGACCTGGGAAATCCCCCGCTCCGAGAGCGATATCTACATTCACTCTCTGCATCAGGCATTCAACGGTCGCTGGAGTTTTGACCTGTCGCTGAAACGCCCGCTGTCGAGTCCGATCCGCCCCGGTTGGCTCAACGCCATCGTTCGGGCTCAAGATCAGGTCCGGCAAGGGCTGGCGATCGACGTGCCGGTCCTGGTCGTGCTGTCGTCCCAGTCAACTGAGCCGAAACAACTGGACGAGCCGACGGTGGCGACAACCGATGTCATCGTCGACGTCGACCGGGTGGCGGCCCAGACGATTCGCTTGGGCTGGCACGTCAGCCTGGTCCGGCTCGACGGGGCGGTTCACGACGTCGCCTTATCGGATCAGCCGGTGCGGGAGCGTTACTTCGACGAGATTCGGCGCTGGGACCTGGCCTACACCCGTGGGCGCCAAGCTCAGCAACAAGCTTTAGACGCGGCTGATGAAGGGCAAACGCCAGCTGAGGGTTCCAACTGAGGTCATTGTCGCTGGGCGGAGTCCGCAGTCGCGCTGAATCTTTCTTCGAACACGAAACGCTGTGCTGCACCCGGGAGTTCCTCAGTTGCGTTCTCGTCCGCCAGCGGATCGGGTGCTGAATTCACTGTCGGGTGACTTACCGCAGCGGTTGAGGCAAGACCGGATTAAACCCGATCACCCGGGCGACCCGAGAACTCGGTCATGGCGGCGTTGATGCCGGACCAGTTAGCCAACCGGTCGCCCCAACTGACCGGGAGGAACCGGAGCCCGTAGATCAGCCGGAGCGAGCGGGGGATCAAGACTTGGCGGGCGCCGCGCTCAATCCCGTGGATGACATCGACCGCAACTCGTTCGGGGGACAGCAGCGGCAACAAGCGGGGAAAACGCGAGCGGACACCGGCGAACATGCCGGTGTTGATATAGAACGGCAAGACGACCATCGTCTTGACGCCACTGCCATTCAGTTCTTGGCGCAAGGCCTCATCAAAACCGACGGCCCCGAATTTGGTCGCGCTGTAGTCCGTCATGCGGGCACTACCAACCAGCCCGGCGGCGCTGGCGATCGTCACCACCAAACCCCGGCGGCGGTCGATCATGCCCGGCAGAAAGGCTTTGGTGGTCCAGAACAGGGCCGTCAGGTTGACCTCGATGGTCCGGCGAATGGCGTCCTCCGGCTCCTCGACCAGAGGCCGTCCACCGACCACGCCGGCGTTGTTGATGAGGACATCGATGGCTCCCACGGCGGCGGCGGTCTCGGCCACAGCGGCAGCGTCAGTCACATCCACGGTCCAGGCCGTGGCCAAATGACCAGCGGCGATCAACTCCTGTCGGACCTGGTCGGCGCGCTCGCCGTCACGGTCCCAGATGATGACTTCAGCCCCGCGGGCGGCGGCCAGTTTGGCCATCAATCGGCCGATCCCACTACCAGCACCGGTAATGAGCACGCGGGCACCGTAAAGGGAAAGACCAGCGCCGGATGGCGGCTTCAAGGGCGCTTGAACCATCGTTATCTCCTTCGTCGACTTAGGGGCGCGAACAATAATTGACTACTGCGGGTGGCCCAGTCGGCGAACCGCTCGGGCGCCATTCCCGGCGGCGCCACCAGAGGCATCAAGCGTTGGGTGGCCACGGTTTGCGGTTCAGTGTATTTACGTAACCCCTCGGGGCCGTGGCGGCGGTTAAGCCCCGACCGGCCGAAGCCACCCATGGGGGCTGACAAGGAGATATAAGCCGGGGCGTAACTGTCGTTGAGATTGACCGTGCCACAACGGAGCTGTCGGCCGACCGCCCGGGCGTGGCGAGCGGAGCCGGACCAGACCGAGGCGTTGAGCCCATAAGTCGAATCATTGGCCAGCCGAATCGCCATCTCATCGCTGTCGACCGGCGTCAGCGCCACCACCGGGCCGAAGGTTTCCTCCCGATACAGCGCCATCGTCTCGTCGACCCCGGTCAGGATCGTCGGCGGGTAAAAATGGGGACCCAAGTCGAGCCGAGGCGAACCGCCGGTCAGAGCCACGGCGCCGTGGTCGAGGGCGTCTCTGACAGCCTGGTCGACCTTCGCGAATTGGGAGTCGTCAATCAGCGGCCCCAGATCGACCGACCAATCATTGGCCGTGCCCAACCGCAAGGCTTCGGTCTCGGCGACGAAACGGGCCGTGAAGTCGTCATAAACGGCGCGGTTGACGTAAAGCCGCTCAATCGACATACAGAGCTGGCCGCTGTTGGCGAAACAGCCCCGGACGGCCCCGCGGGCGGCTCGCTCCGGGTCAGCGTCGGCCAACACCAGCATCGGGTTCTTACCGCCTAATTCAGCCGAGCAACCGATCAGCCGCCGGCCACACTGTTCCGCCAGCCGGGCACCAGTAGCCGAGGAGCCCGTGAACATCAGGTAGTCGATGGCTTCGATCAGCGGCGGGCCGAGGTGAGCCCCCGGGCCGGTGACGACCTGGAGCAGATCCTGGGGGAAACCCGCTTCGTAGAGCAAAGACACCAGCAGCAAAGCCGTGAACGGAGTTTGCGAGTCGGGTTTGAGGATCACGGCATTACCGGCCACGAGGGCCGCCAGAGCGTCGGAAATCGACAGCGTCAGCGGGTAATTCCACGGCGTGATGACACCGACGACGCCTTTCGGAACGTAGTTGACCTGAACCTGAGTCAACCCCGGAATCGCTCCCGGACGGTGTTCCGGGCGCAGTATCCGGGCTCCCTTGGCGCCGTAATAGCCGCTGGTCAGAACAACATCGAGGAATTCTTCGAAAGCGTCGTAACGAGCTTTCCCATTTTCCCAGTGAACCAAATCGAGCAGATCATCCCGCCGTTCGACCAGCCGCTGCCGGAAGGTCAATAAACGCTCGGCCCGGCGGCGGGGGCTGAGATTGGCCCAGGCCGGCTGAGCCCGCCGAGCCCGCTCAACGGCGGCCGTCACATCGGCCGTCGTACAGACCGGCACTTCACCAACCAATTGGCCGTCCAGCGGACTGTAAACAGCCAT
>JAISGZ010000104.1 GCA_031262845.1 Propionibacteriaceae bacterium
ACAGTGAAACTGTGGACAACTGAGACGTGGTTAGGTTGCTGTTGCTGGCCCACCGAGCGCCTGCTTCATGGGCAGGAACTTGGCTTCGGTCTCGGCCAACTCGCTGACCGGGTCAGAGTCGGCCACGATCCCGCAACCGGCGAACAACCGCAGCCGCTGCGGCGTTTCGAATTGACCACAACGCAGCGCAATCCCCATCGCTCCATCGCCATTGGCGCCGATCCAGCCGACCGGCCCGGCGTAGCGGCCGCGGTCCAGACCCTCGATCTGACGGATCAACTGGCGGGCCGCCAGGGTGGGCGTGCCACAGACGGCGGCCGATGGGTGAACTGCCGTCGCCATCGCCAAGACACTGGCCTGGGACCGGGCGACGCCCGTGATATCGGTCGCCAGGTGCATGACATTGGGCAGCCGCAAGACGAAGGGCGCCTCGGGCACGTTCATACTGGAACAGAACGGGGCCAGGGCTTCGGCCACCGAGGCGACCGCGAATTCGTGTTCGGCTAGGTCTTTAGCCGATGTGGCGAGGGCTTCGGCCAAGGCTTGGCCGGCCGAACCACCAGTCCGCCGGACGGTTCCGGCCAACACCCGTGAGGTCACCAGTCCGTGATCCCGCCGGACCAGCAACTCGGGCGTCGCGCCGATCAACCCGGCGACGGCGAAGACCCAAGTGTCGGGGTAAGAGGCCTGGAGTCGCCGCAGTAACCAGGCTGGTTCGATCGGCCGGTCGGCGGTCGCCACCAGGACACGCGCCACCACCACCTTGCTGACTTCCCCGGCGCTGATCCGGTCGAGTGCCAATCGGACGACGTCGAGCCAGTCTTCAGCCGTTCGGGCCCCTGTCTGATACGCCACCGGGCCTGGTCCGGTTAGTTCCGTCGGCCGCCCTTCGGACCTCACCTCGTGTGATGGTTCAACACCCAGTCCCTTGTCACCCGGTCCGGTTGGCTCCGAAGACCGTGACCCGGCCCCCGCTGGACTCGGTCCGAATGTCTCCCAGGACCGTCCTTCGGGATTCGCCACCTCAACTGGCAGCACCGGTTCACCCCACGACGTCACCCAAGCCAACCCGTCCTGACGACCAACAACGGTTTGGGGCACGATCAACTGACAACGCGACCGGGTGTGATCAGGGTCAAAGGGGAAACTGACGAACGCCACCGGACCGAGCGCGCTGGGCAACATCGGCTCAGGGGTTGATGCCGATCCACGTTGCCCGCCAACTGATGTCGCGCCGCTCGCCGCATCAGCCGCCGCCGTCCCACTCCCCTCACTGGCTGACTTGACCGAAACTCGTGACCCACGCCCACCATGAACTCCACCAGTCACCGCCTCCGTCAAGCCGGGGCGTGTCGCCGACGGTCGCGCCGCGTCCAGATCAACCTCGCCGACCCCGACCGTGGCAACCAGGTTGGCCCACCAAGCATCAGCTTCGGCCGGATCGTCGAACACCATCCGCCAGGCCTGACCGAAACCGATCAGACCGGTCTCTCGCCGCACCCAACTGGCCGTCACCCCAGGTTCGGTCAGATAACCCGACAGCCCACCGGGGTCGGCGATCAACCGCGTCCGAGGCCGCTCAGCCGTCGTCACCAGGGATTCCACCACCGCTGGTCCGCCTTAAACCGACGGCACCAGCCGGCGCAGCCCGTGAACCAGCAGGTCGTAGATATCACCGGGTGTCTCATCAATCAGATTGGCCAGCGTGCGATGCACGAACATCGGCATACCGGGTAGCGGCAGCAGGTAGTGCGAAGCGATCTTCATGAGTTCCGGGCGGCCGATCAGCTTGAGGAACCAGTTGCCGAGCCGGAAATGCCGCCCCCACTCGGCCCGCAGGCGGACGGGGTAGCGAGACAAGGCCTGTTCACCGGCGGTCGTCCTGACGCCGGCCGCGAAGGCCTCGGCGATGTGACGGGCGGCGTACCGCCCGGACTCCAGGGCGTAGGAAATACCCTCACCGTTGAACGGCGAAATCAGACCGGCGGCGTCACCAACCAGGAGCAAGCCGGCTCGGTATTCGGCACTGCGGCTGAAGCCCATCGGCAAGGCCGCCCCGCGAATCGGCGACACGCGGTTGGCTTCCCGGAAGCCCCAGGAAGCCGGTGTCGTGTCAAGCCAGCGGCGGAGCAAGGTCCGGTAATCGGTGTGGCCGAAGGCGGGCGACGTATTCGTGATCCCGAGACCGACGTTGCAGGTGCCGTCGCCCATCGGGAAAGCCCAGCCGTACCCCGGTAGGAGATTCGATTTCCCGGGCACTCCGTCCCACAACTCCAACCACGACTCGATCCAGTCCTCACCCTGGCGCGGCGACTCGTAATAGGCCCGGACGGCGACGCCGAGTGGCCGGTCGACCCGCCGGTCCCAGCCCAGCTGAACCGCCAGCCGGGACGAGTTGCCATCAGCCGCCACGACGACTGGCGCGCTGAAACGACGGCCATCCTTCGCCACCACCCCGACCACCTGGTTACGCCGATCGACGATCGGTTCGGTCACGGCCACGTCGTATTCGACCCGGGCTCCCCGGCTGGCGGCGTGGCGGGCCAGTTGGGCGTCGAAATCGGCCCGGTGGCGGACGTAACCGATCGAGGGGAAATCCTTCAGCTGCGGCCACGGTAGTAGGTAGGGATACGTCCGGTGTGACCAAATCCGCAGCCCGATATTGCTGGTCCAGCCGGTCGGATCGACACCCAGGTAATCGAGTTCCCGGACCGCCCGTGGCGTCAAGCCATCGCCGCAGACCTTTTCCCGCGGAAAAGTCGCCTTTTCCAGCACCAGCACGTCGAGGCCGCCGGTTGCCAGATAAGTCGCCGTCGCTGAACCGGCCGGGCCGGCGCCGACGACGATGACGTCGGCTTGCTGTTCGGATTGTCCGGTCACACTGATCCTGCCTGTTCGTTGTTGTCGGTCACCATTCCCCCGGTCGCGGCCGGTCGCCCCGATCGAGCCGCCGACGCGACTGAGGTCATGTCTACCCGACCCGGCCCGATCGGGAAAAATCGTTCCCCCGACCCAGCCCCTCGCCGCTTGTCACCACGGTCCCGCCTGATTGAGAGTTGATGTTCGGGACCGACGCCGTAGCACCGTCATCGACGTCGCTGATTGGGCGGAGCGATGACGGTCCGAGATGATGGCTTGCCGCCGCCTTTGAGCTGTTCCCGTTCCTTCTTCAATTCTTCCTGCATCTGTTTGGCCTCGGATAGATCGAAGGTGCCGGAGAGCAGATAGGCCACGATCACGGCGATGACGACCGACACCCAGGGCGACCAGCCGAGCAACAGCGGCCCGGTTACGACGACGACCACGTCGATGCCTTTGACAAGGTTGAACATCAGGCTCGGCGGTAGAGCGCCAAAGCCGACCTGCATCATCGGCGACGAGTAGTCAGCCGGTTTGGCCGAAACCCAGCGGACGGCCGCCAACAGGCCGGCGGCAGCCGTGATCAGAGCGTAGGTGGCGGCGTCCGACAAGGTCACGGAGGCGTCACCACCGAACCTGAAGAAAGCCGGCGTGGCGGCGGCCGCCCAAATCACAGCCAGGGCGGCGGCCACGGCGCTGGTGGCGTAACGCAGGCGGGCATTCGAGAACGGGAAAAGGCGGGCCAGCCCCCGGGTTCGGGTGATCACGCGCAGCGAGCCGAGTAAGGGCACGAAGGCGATCAACAGAATCAGGGCCGACATGAATGGGTTGAAGGTCGTCAGTCCGAGGGCGCTGACGGCGTAGGGAAGGCCCAGCGAAGCCAGGAACAGCACCCAGCGCTTGGGGTAGCGCCACAGCCGCTGGACTTCGCGGCCGATCAGGGCGCCCAGACCGGAACCGAAACCGAGCGTCGGCCGCACCTGGCCCCGGTCCATGGCATCACGCTCGACCAGAATGTCCCGCATCAGGCCAAGGTCAAGAGCGAAAGCCGCCCCTTGCATACCTGAGATCAAGGTGCCGCCGGAGACTAGCCGGGCCCGGTGGATATGGTCGAGCCGAGTCAGCGCCAGGATGCCAAAACCGAGCCACAAGACGACGCCGAC
>JAISGZ010000170.1 GCA_031262845.1 Propionibacteriaceae bacterium
CGTCAAGGTGATCAGGTGGAAGCCGGTGATCAGGCTGATATCCGCCCCGGTAATAACTTGTCCCTGCGTCACATCCCCGTTGGCACGACCGTCCATGCGGTCGAGTTGCGGCCGGGTGGCGGCGCCAAACTGGGCCGTTCGGCCGGCGCCGCCATTCAGTTGGTGGCCCGCGAAGGCACCTACGCCACGCTGCGCTTGCCGTCCGGTGAGATGCGCTTGGTCGATGTCCGCTGCCGGGCCACGGTCGGCGAGGTCGGCAACGCCGAACAGTCGAATATCAACTGGGGTAAAGCCGGCCGGATGCGCTGGAAGGGCGTGCGGCCCACTGTCCGTGGTGTGGTCATGAACCCAATCGACCACCCGCACGGTGGTGGCGAGGGCCGGACCTCGGGTGGTCGCCACCCAGTCAGCCCCTGGGGTAAGCCCGAAGGCCGGACCCGGGACAAGAACAAGGCCTCGAACCGAATGATCGTCCGCCGGCGTAAGTCCGGCAAGAAGCGCTGAGGCTAAGGAGAGCGAGTTTCTATGCCACGCAGTCTGAAAAAGGGTCCCTTTGTGGATGACCACCTGCTGAAAAAAGTCGCGGCGCTGAACGCCAAGAACGCCAAGACCGTGATCAAGACCTGGTCCCGTCGGTCGATGATCGTGCCCGACATGTTGGGACACACGATCGCCGTTCATGACGGCCGCAAGCATGTGCCGGTCTTCGTGACCGAAGCCATGATCGGCCACAAGTTGGGTGAGTTCGCCCCGACGCGGACCTTCCGAGGCCACGTCAAGGACGACAAGAAGGCGCGTCGGCGCTAACGGGAAGAGCTGTACCTATGACTACGAAATACGAACGGCCAACCCGGCGGGAAGCGCTGTTGGGGGACCGACCGGGGGCTTATGCCATCGCCCGTCACGTCCGGATGACACCGCAGAAAGTACGTCGGGTCGTCGATCTGGTGCGCGGTCTCGATGTCGATGACGCCCTGACCGTGTTGCGCTACGCGCCGCAAGCCGCCAGCGAGCCGGTTTACAAGTGCGTCGCTTCAGCGGTCGCCAACGCCGAGAATGTTGAATCGCTACGGCGCGACGATCTCTACGTGTCACAGATCTTTGTTGATGAAGGGGTCACCTTGCGTCGAATCCGGGCTCGGGCCAAGGGTTCTGCCTCGCGGATTCTCAAACGTGCTAGTCACATCACCGTGGTGGTTGAGCCTCGCGACATGGAGAAGGGAGCCTGAGATGGGCCAGAAAATTAACCCGATGGGTTTCCGGCTAGGCATTTCAACCGATCACGTGTCGCGCTGGTACGCCGATAAGCAGTACTCGGCCAACGTCGCCGAGGACGTCAAAATCCGTCGTTACCTGGCGCGCCACCTGGAACGGGCCGGCATTTCGTCAGTCGAAATCGAACGGCGCGGCGAGCGGGTCACGATCTATCTCTACGCGGCTCGTCCGGGCATCGTTATCGGCCGTAATGGCGCCGAGGCGGAGCGGGTTCGGACCGAACTGGAGAAGATGGTCGGCAAGCAGGTTCAGCTCAACATCTTGGAGGTCAAGAACCCCGAGATTGACGCTCAACTGGTCGCCCAAGGGGTGGCCGAACAACTCGGCCAGCGGGTGGCTTTCCGGCGCGCGATGCGTAAAGCCCAGCAGTCGGCCATGCGGGGCGGGGCCCTCGGTATCCGGATTCAGTGCTCGGGTCGTCTCGGCGGCGCCGAAATGAGCCGGTCGGAGTTCTACCGCGAAGGCCGCGTGCCGCTGCACACGCTGCGGGCCGATATTGACTATGGCTTCTACGAAGCCCGCACGACCTTTGGCCGGATCGGTGTCAAGGTGTGGATTTACAAGGGCGATGTCACGGGCACCCGGGCGGAGCGGGCGGCTCAGAAAGCGGCTCGCCAAGCGGCCCTCGGTCGGCAGCGGCCGGGTCGCCGGGCTGGTGGCGGTGGCCGCGGCCGGGACGGTGACCGCCGTGACGGTGATCGTGGCGGTCGGCGCCGGAACGAAACCGAAGCTCCGGCCGCGGTGGAGACAGCCGCTTCCGCCGCGACGGCGACTGAGACAGCAGGAGCGTGAGACGATGCTGATTCCGCGGCGGATTAAACACCGCAAACAACACCACCCCAAGAGGACCGGCATGGCCAAGGGTGGTACCAAGCTGGCTTTCGGCGAATACGGGATTCAAGCCCTTGAGAGTTCGTATCTGACTAACCGTCAGATCGAGGCCGCTCGTATCGCCATGACCCGCCACATTCGGCGTGGTGGCAAGGTCTGGATCAATGTTTATCCGGACCGGCCCCTGACCAAGAAACCGGCCGAAACCCGGATGGGTTCGGGTAAGGGCTCGCCGGAATGGTGGGTCGCCAACGTCAAGCCTGGCCGGGTGCTGTTCGAACTCAGCGGGGTCGGCGAAGACGTGGCCCGCGAAGCCATGCGGCTGGCCATTCACAAGCTGCCTTTCAAGGCACGTTTCATCAAGCGGGAAGCGGGTGACCTGTGATGGCTCAAGCTAAAGCCCATGAGCTGCGTGACCTCAGCCGAGCCGATCTCAATGCTCGGATCTTGGAGTTGAAGAACGAGTTGTTCACCCTCCGCTTCGCCGCCCAGACCGGCCAGCTGGAATCCCACGGCCGCCTGCGCAGCGTCCGGAAAGACATCGCCCGGTGCTACACGGTGTTGCAAGAGCGCAACCTCGGCATCGTGCCCGATCCCGAAGAACAGGAGTGACCATGACTGAGGAAACCTCGTCAGCGACGGTGGCTGATCAGTCCGCCAGCCCCCAACGGGCCGGCCGTAAGGTCCGGGAAGGCGTCGTCGTCAGCGACAAAATGGACAAGACCGTGGTGGTGGCGGTCGAAGACCGCGTCAAGCACCGCCTCTACGGCAAGGTCATGACCCAGACGGTCCGCCTCAAGGCCCACGACGCCGACAATTCGGCTGGTACCGGTGACCGGGTCCGGATTATGGAGACTCGGCCGCTATCGGCGACCAAGCGCTGGCGTTTGCTGGAAATCGTCGAAAAGGCGAAGTAAAGGCTGAGGTGAGTAGATGATTCAACAAGAGACGCGGCTCAAAGTCGCCGACAACACCGGTGCCAAGGAAATCTTGTGCATCCGGGTGCTCGGTGGCTCGAAGCGCCGCTACGCCTATGTGGGGGACACGATCGTGGCCACCGTTAAAGACGCCATTCCCGGCGGCAACGTCAAGAAGGGCGAGGTCGTCAAAGCCGTGGTGGTGCGGACCCGCAAGGAACACCGTCGGCCCGACGGCTCCTACATCCGTTTCGACGAGAACGCCGCCGTGCTGTTGAACAACGCCGGCGAGCCCCGCGGTACCCGTGTCTTCGGACCGGTGGCCCGGGAACTGCGTGAGAAGAAGTTCATGCGCATCGTCTCACTCGCCCCGGAGGTGATCTGAATGGCTACCCAGTTGCATGTCAAAAAAGGTGACCGGGTCAAGGTTCTGGCCGGTAAAGACAAGGGCACGATCGGTGAGATCATCGCCATCGACCGCAAAGCCGGCCGGGTCACGGTGTCCGGCGTCAACATCGTCAAGCGGCACCGCAAAGACCGTCAGGACAACTCGGGCCGGAACAACATCATCAAAGGTGGCATCTTGTCCTCGGAAGCGCCGATTGACGTTTCCAACGTCGCCTTGGTGGTGCGGGACAAGAACAACGCCGAAGTTACGACGCGCGTTCGTTACGAGCGTCGGCAAGTGACGAAGAAGCGGCCCGATGGTTCGCAGTATGAGGGTTGGCGGTCCGTCCGGATCGCCGTCAAGACCGGGAAGGAAATCTGATGGCCGCCACCAAGGCTGCTCCGGCTGGGTCCGAAGCTCCTGTCGAGGTGCCCTTTCCGCGCCTCAAACAGCGTTACCGGGAGGAAATCGCGCCTGCCTTACACGAGGAATTTGGCTACGACAACGTGATGTTGATTCCCGGTCTGGTCAAGATCGTCGTCAACATGGGTGTCGGTGAAGCCGCTCGCGATTCGAAGATCATCGACTCCGCCGTGGCCGACTTGACGCTGATCACGGGCCAGAAACCGCAGGTGACGAAAGCCCGGAAGTCGATTGCGCAGTTCAAATTGCGTGAAGGCATGCCGATTGGTTGTCACGTCACTTTGCGCGGTAACCGGATGTGGGAGTTCGCCGACCGGCTGTTGTCGATTGCACTGCCACGCATCCGGGACTTCCGGGGCCTCAACCCGCGTCAGTTCGATGGCCGTGGCAATTACACCTTCGGGCTAACCGAGCAGGTGGTTTTCCACGAGATCAACCAAGACAAGATCGACCGTCTGCGGGGGATGGACATCACGTTCGTCACCAGCGCGACAACCGATGCCGAAGGCCGGGCCTTACTCCGCCGACTCGGTTTCCCCTTTATGACTGACGAAGCGGCAGCCGCCCAAGCCGCGGCCAAAGCGCCGCGTAAGCGTTCCCAACCGGTGCGGAAGAAGAGGTAAGACGTGGCCACGACAGCGATCAAGGTCAAGCAGTCCAAGAAGCCGAAGTTCAAGGTCCGGGCTTATACCCGGTGTTCGCGCTGCGGCCGGCCGAAGTCGGTCTACCGGAAGTTCGGCCTGTGCCGGATTTGCCTGCGGACGATGGCTCATCAAGGCGAATTGCCCGGTATCACCAAGTCCTCTTGGTGACTGTGTCCCCCATCCTTAACTACTTGACGACGCCGCAGGTCCCGCTGGGAAACCTCGGTGAGAAAGAGGCTTAACTGCCATGACGATGACTGATCCGATCGCCGATATGTTGACGCGACTGCGGAACGCCAATCAGGCGTACCACGAATTGACGTCGATGCCCCATTCCAAAATTAAGGTCGGGATCGCCCAAATCCTCAAGCGTGAGGGTTACATCGTGGATTACGCCGTGAACGACAACCCTGACGGCCAGATCGGCAAAACGCTGACCTTGACCTTGAAGTACGGCCGTAACCGGGAGCGGGCGCTGGCCGGTTTGCGCCGGATTTCCAAGCCCGGTCTGCGGGTCTACGCCAAGTCGACCGCGCTGCCGCGGGTCCTCGGTGGTCTCGGTATCGCCATCATCTCGACCAGTCAAGGTCTGATGACCGATAAAGAAGCCAACAAGAAATCGATCGGCGGGGAAGTCCTCGCCTACGTCTGGTGAGGGGAGGCCATCATGTCGCGTATTGGAAAAATGCCGATCCCGGTACCAGCCGGCGTCACCGTCACACTCGACGGTCCGTCGGTTGAGGTCAAGGGACCGAAAGGCCAACTGGCTCAGACCGTGCCGTCGCCGATCACCGTGGCTCAGGAAGCCGATCAACTGATCGTCAGCCGGCCGAACGACGAGCGATTGTCGAAGTCGCTCCACGGTTTGACCCGGACCCTGATCGCCAACATGGTGATCGGTGTCACCACCGGCTACGAAAAGAAGCTGGAAATCGTCGGCGTCGGCTACCGGGTCCAACTCAAATCACCAACCCAGTTGGAGTTCGCGCTCGGTTTCTCGCACCCGGTCGTGGTCAACGCCCCGGACGGGATTAATTTCACGGTCGATTCGCCGACTCGCTTCAGCGTTCAGGGAATCGACAAACAAGCCGTCGGCGAAGTCGCGGCCAACATTCGTAAGATTCGCAAGCCCGAGCCGTATAAAGGCAAAGGCGTCCGCTATTTAGGCGAACAGGTCCGGCGCAAGGTCGGAAAGGCTGGTAAGTAATGGCTATCACGCTCCAAGTTCCCCGCTCGTTGGCGGATCGCCAGGCGGCCCGCATTCGGCGGCAAAACCGGACTCGCAAGAACATCACCGGCACGCCGGAACGTCCTCGTCTGGTCGTCACCCGGTCCAGCCGCCACATCGTGGCTCAGGTCATCGACGATACCGTCGGCCGGACCTTGGCTTCCGCTTCAACCTTGGAAAAGGACTTGCGGCAGGCCACGGGTGACAAGTCGGCCAAGGCCAAGCAGGTCGGTACCTTGGTGGCCGAGCGGGCCCAAGCCGCCGGTATCACGCAGGTCGTCTTCGACCGGGCCGGTAACCAATATCACGGCCGGATCGCTGCTCTCGCCGAGGGCGCGCGGCAAGCTGGACTCGGGTTCTGAGGAAGGAACATCATGGCACAAGCTGGAACGGCTCAGCGGGGTCAACGCGGCACGGGTGAACGGCGTGGCCGTGACGACCGGCGCGGCTCCCGTCAAGAGGCTGAAGCGGCTAAGAACCAATACTTGGAACGGGTCGTATCGATCAACCGGGTAGCCAAGGTGGTTCAGGGTGGTCGGCGCTTCGGCTTCACCGCTCTGGTCGTCGTCGGTGACGGTAACGGTGTCGTCGGTGTCGGTTATGGCAAGGCCAAAGAGGTCCCGGCGGCGATTGCCAAGGGAGTTGAGGACGCCAAGAAGCATTTCTTCACGGTGCCCCGTATCCAAGGCACGATCCCGCATCCGGTCCAGGGCGAAGAAGCCGCTGGTGTCGTCTTGCTGCGGCCGGCGGCCCCCGGTACCGGCGTCATCGCCGGTGGTTCGGTCCGGGCCGTCCTCGAATGCGCCGGTGTTCACGATGTCTTGGCCAAGTCGCTCGGCTCGTCCAATGCCATCAACGTCGTTCACGCGACGGTGGCGGCTCTCAAGTCGCTGGAGCAGCCCGAAGTGGTGGCTCGGCGTCGGGGACTGCCGGTCGAAGACGTGGCGCCGGCGGCTCTGCTCAAGGCCGCCAAGTCGGGAACGGAGCACTGATATGGCTCAGCTCAAAATCACCCAAACCAAGTCGGGTATCGGCACCCTGAAGAACCACCGCGAGACGCTGCGGACCTTGGGCCTGAAGAAAATCGGCCAGTCCGTGGTGCGTGATGACACCCCAGAAGTCCAGGGTATGGTGCGGACAGTCGCCCACCTGGTGACCGTGGAGGAGGCCAAGTAATGGCGTTGCAAATTCACCATCTGCGTCCGGCCGCGGGCGCCCATCAAGCCAAGACCCGGGTTGGCCGGGGCGAGGCCAGCAAGGGTAAAACCGCTGGCCGCGGTACGAAGGGTACGGGCGCTCGGAAGAACGTGCCGGAGAACTTCGAGGGCGGTCAGATGCCGCTGCACATGCGGTTGCCGAAGTTGAAGGGTTTCAAGAACCCGTTCCGGGTCGAATACCAGGTCGTCAATGTGGCCAAGCTGGCGGAGTTGTTCCCCGACGGCGGCGCCGTGACGCCGGGCGAC
>JAISGZ010000195.1 GCA_031262845.1 Propionibacteriaceae bacterium
CGGACGGGCTGGCGGTCGTCGCCGGAGCCGCTGCTTCCACGGCCGTCAGTTGGAGGTGTTCGATCGTGCCGGGCGTGAACTCGCTGACCACGGTGGCTGTACCGGTCATATTGTTCGCCGCCAAGTTGTACCAGCTGCCTTTGACCCGGTCTTTGACGATCTTGACGATCTTCTTTGAGGTATCGCTGACGAGGTTGGGATACATCGTCAGCGCCTGTTGCTTGCTATCGGTGAAAGTCGTCTGGCCGGAGAGTTTGTCCATCCGCAAGATGCCGTACCAGGTCGGGAAGCCACCGATCTCTTCAATCCGCTTCGCGCCCCAGGCGTCAACGTCGCTGGTCAAGCCATCGAGGAATTCCGTCAACATGTCCTCGATATCGCCCGCGACTTCGGCATCGGTCCGGCCGGCGATCAGATTGACCAAGTTCTGGTAGCCGAAGGTTTCGTCAAAAGCGTTGTTAAAGGCCTGTTCAACGGCCGACCCGGCAACCGCCTCGACCACCGAGGGAGCCATCGCATCACGCCAGTCGAACTGGCTGAAACTGACCGGCACCTGTTCGGTTTGACCTGACAGGTCGTCCAACCACGACGACTGGACGACATCGGCCAAATTGACACTGACATCGTCGCCGACCGCCAGATCGCTCAGGTCGGTCCCGAAGCTATACGGCAGGCTGGCGGTACCGAGATTGATACTGGCTTGTTCGGCGTAAGCCTCGGCGTAACCCTGATAGATCCGCTGAGTGTTCTGGTTCAGCCGCGCCACCCCCGGGTCGAGGAAGGTTGACAGCGATTCCTTAACCGTGCTCGTCAAGGTCGTATTGCCCACCATCGAGACATCGAGCCGGGAGGAGTTGGAGACGCTCAAACGGGGGTGGCTATTGGGCGGCGACAGCATCGACTTGTCATCCGGCGTCACCTGGCTGGAGCTTAAATCGAGCGCGTAGTGGCCCCAATACTGCAGGTTGTTAGTGCCCCTGGTGTAGGTCGCGAAGCTGAAGGTCAGTTTCGGCATCAGGCCGATCAGGTCGGAGCGAGTGAAGAAGGAGTGAGTCTCGGAGAAGCCGACCTCGGCGGCGGTGGCTCGCAGCGTCACTTCGCCGGTGGCGTCACCGACCGCGGCACCGGCCCGCCAATCCGACCCGGTTTGGGCGATCGTCGCCTCGTCACCGGCCAACGAAGTCGTGAAAGCCGAGTTGGCGGCACTGTTGACCTGGCCGGCGGCGGCCGGATCCAGCCCCCGGTCGGACAAGGCGTCGGCATTGGCCTCGGCCCAACCGGCCGGGCCACCGATCTGGCTCAGGCTGCCCGGCACGGGCGATCCCAGCGGCGCGGCGTCCGCACCGAAAGCCAGCGGTTGACTGAGGAAGAGACCAGCGGCTAAAGCGACGGTCAGACCCGTGGCCGTGACCACGGTGATGAGTTGGCGCATGAAACTCTCTCGATTCGAGACAACCTGATGCCATGAGGTCTGTGATGGCTGGATGAACCGTTGGTTGTCAGTTGGGGTTTATTCAACCGCATTTTTGGGTGGTCCGGCGACAATCGCCACCGGACCACCACATGAGGCCAAACATCGACTGAGATCAGAAAATGACCCAGTCACTGGTATCCGGCACATCGAAACCGATCACGTCGGCGAAGAAGCCAGCGATCCGAACGATCATCCGGAAAACGCCATTAAGAATCTGCTGCCAGAGTTCCATAGGTGACACCCCCCCTCATGGTGTAACCAGGCGGGTAGAAAAAGAGGTCAATTCGCCAGCGACGCCCGCCGTCGCCGCCTTTGAATCAGTGTCCCGTGGAGAAGCCAGAGACATTGGAGGCCCGGCTGGGGACTGGTTTGAGTCTAACCAGTAATCGGATTTCTTCAAGTTTTGGTGAACAATTTCTTGTCGCCTGAACTGGCTTGTGGCAGGGCTTTCAGGGGTCTTTTATGAGAGAACTCTCAGGGGTTAGAAGACCATCTTTCAGCAATCATTGAAGGCTTCTGAAGAACTACCGTTTAGGCAGACTGATCGCCCCAAATATCAGAGGCTTCATCCTCGGGTAAACGAGCAATCGTGCCCGATTCGTCAGCCCCATCCGGCAAAATCTGCCAGGCCTCAACTCGCGACAAGCCCGTCATCTGCAAAATGTCCATGACGGTCGACCGCACCAAGGACACGATGACCGTCGATCGCCACGACTCTTCGTCACGTCCGGTCGGTGACAGTTGTTCCGCCAACTGGGTGGCCAACTGACGGGCTTCGAGCGGCGGCTGAAAGTCGCGCACGGACGAACTGAGATCCTCGAAAATCGGCGTCAACTGACCGACTAGCCCGGCCACCGCAGGATCGGCGCCATCGGTCAGGATTTCACCCCAGCCGTACCGTCCGACCATCTCCAAGGTCGTCGCCGCTCGCTCGGTCAGAGAGTAGATCCGGTGAATTTCCATGAGCACCTTTTGTTCGGACTCACGCCGACCGCGGACCAGGGCCACCTGGCGGGCCCAGCGCAGGTTTTGGCGGCCTTCCTCGATCTGGCCGCGGGCGGTCTGAACCCGCTGGCGGGC
>JAISGZ010000189.1 GCA_031262845.1 Propionibacteriaceae bacterium
CCGGCGATTTCGACACTCCGTTTCCTCTGTCTGGTGGGGGAGATCGCCGTCACCTTGGGGATTTTCTGGGCCACCACGCCGCTGGTCGCCGGCTTCGGCCACTACCTCGTGGCCGGGGCGATCACGGTTCTGGTCGGCTTCGCCGTGGTGACGGTCGGAGCTCGTACCTGGGGCCGGCAAAAGTCCTCGGCCGTGTCCCTGAAAACCGCGCCGCTGGTCAGTTTGCTGGCCCGCATCCTGTTCTTCATTCCCCAAATCATGATTTGGGTCGGTAACGCCATCACACCCGGCCGGGGCTATCCCGAAGGCCCGTTCGCTTCGGAAGACGAACTGCGGGCCTACGTTGACCTGGCCGAAGCCAGCCACGAGATCGACGCCGACGAACGCCAGATGGTCCACTCGGTCTTCGACCTGACCGACACGGTGGCCCGGGAAGTCATGGTGCCACGGCCCGAGGTGGTCTACATCGAACGTGGCAAAACCCTGCGCCAGGCCTTGTCACTGGCCCTGCGGTCGGGCTTCAGCCGCATCCCCGTGGTTGGCGCCGGCGGGCTCGACGACATCATCGGCATCGTCTATCTCAAGGACATATCGAAGCGAATTTACGACCACCCGGGCGCCGAGAGTGGCGAGACAGTCGAAAAGCTGGCCCGGCCCGTGACCTGGTGCCCGGATTCAAAACCGGCCGATGACTTGCTGAAAGAAATGCAGGCCAACCGGATTCACCTGGTCGCGGTGGTCGATGAGTTCGGTGGCACGGCCGGGATCGTCACGATCGAGGACATCTTGGAGGAGATCGTCGGCGAGATCGTCGACGAATACGATGACGAATTGGCCCCGGCGACCGAGATCGAGCCGGGTCAATACCGGGTGCTGGCCCGGCTGTCACTCGACGATCTGGGCGACCTGTTCGGGATCGAGGTCGACGACGAGGATGTCGAAACCGTCGGTGGTGTCTTGGCCAAGCAATTGAACAAGGTCCCGGTGCCCGGGTCGCGGGTGATCTGGAAAGGCCTGGAGTTGGTGGCCGGACAGCCGGCCGGCCGGCGCCATCAGATCGCCACGGTCGTGGTGCGACGAGTTGAGACGCCGGAGTCACCGGCTGATGAGGCGGAACCCGATGACTAAGACATCTCGGCCAAACGTCGGTGATCGCGGACAAGTAGTGGATGAGGCGGAACTAGATGACTAAGACACCAGCGGTTAGGGCGGATGCCTCGGCCACAGCGGAGGCGGCGACCGAGAGGCCGATGAACCCGAGCGCCGACCCAGTCGACCCGAGTTCGGACCCGACCGCCGTCCCAGCGGCTGACTTCACCGACCGAGTTTTCCGGTCGGGTTTCGCGTCAATCACGGGCCGACCCAACGCGGGTAAATCCACCCTCGTGAACGCCCTCGTGGGCCAGAAAGTCGCGATCGCTTCCGACCGGCCGCAAACCACCCGCCACACCATCCGGGGGATCGTCAACCGGCCCGACGCCCAGTTGATCCTCGTCGACACCCCGGGTTTGCACCGACCGCGCACGCTGCTCGGTAGCCGCCTCAACGACCTCGTGCGTGACACCTGGTCGGAGGTCGATCTGATCGTGGCCGCCTTCCCCAGTGACCAGCGGGTCGGACCGGGCGATAACTACCTGGTCAGCCAATTGGCGAGCCTGCCGAAGCAACCGCAGTTCGTGGCTCTGGCGACCAAGACCGATCTGGTGTCGAAGACCCGGCTGCGGGAACACCTGATGGCGATTGCCCGCCTCGGTCAGGAACACGAGTTGACCTGGCAGGACATCGTGCCGGTGTCGGCCCTGACCGGTGATCAGGTCGACGAGGTGGCCGATGTCTTGTTGGGACTCCTACCACCGGGACCGCAGTTTTACCTCGACGGCGAGGCGACCGACGAGCCGACCGAGCGGGTGGTTGCCGAATTGATCCGGGAAGCCGTCCTCGAACTGGTCAACGACGAGTTGCCCCACTCGATCGCCGTCACGATCGAGGAGATGGGACCGCGGGCCGGGCGTGACGCCGACCGGCCACTACTCGATATCTACGCCGCCATCGTCGTCGAACGGGATTCCCAAAAGCCGATCGTGTTGGGAGCGAAAGCGGCCCGTCTCAAACATATTGGGACAGTTGCCCGCCAACAGATCAGCCGCCTGTTTGGCACGCCGGTCTATCTCGATTTACGGGTTAAGGTACTCAAGGACTGGCAGCGCGATCCGAAGAAACTGGCCCGGTTAGGGTTTTGAGCCTCATCTGAGCGCTGTCGGCTTTGCCTCCTGACGGCCTGGCGTTGACCGGAAAGGTCACTGATGATGAGTTCCGTGATGAGTACCTTGATGGCGTGGCTCCGCCGTTGGTGGAGGTTGTTCGTCGGGCGGGTCAGCGACGGCTGGGGTCGGCTGCGGACCGCTCTGGTGCCGAATACCCAAACCGCCATCGTGGCCACCATCGCCTACGCCATCTGTCATTGGGGGCTGGGCCATGAGGTGCCGGTGTTCGGCCCGGTGGCTTGTTTCATGGCCATGGGTTATAACCGGTCACGCTCGCCGCGCCGGGTGGTCGAGATGGGCTTGGGCGCCACCGTCGGGATTGGCATCGGTGAACTCTTCGCCCAGTACGCCGGTTTCAACGTTGTGTCGTTGTTGATTGTCTTGTTGGTGGCGCCGTTGATCGGCCGTTTCGTCGACCATTCGGAATTGTTGACCTATCAAGCGGCCATGCAGTCGGTCATCGTCGTCGGAATGGCGGCGACTTCCGCCCTGACGGGCCCGGCGGCTTTAGGTCGCTGGGTCGACGCCTTGGTCGGTACGGCCTGCGCGTTTCTTTTCACCGTGATCCACCCCAACCGCTCCTCGGCTACGGCTTTA
>JAISGZ010000081.1 GCA_031262845.1 Propionibacteriaceae bacterium
CCCACCTTGCAGCTGAACCCAATCAGTTTGACGTTGCCAGCAGCTGGTGGCCAATCGGTGGCGGTCGTAGTCACGAACGAGAACGACTGGACAGTTACCGGTGTCCCTGATTGGCTGACGGTGGAACGGTCGACCGGTCAGATTTCGGTCGTGGCGCCTCGTAATGGCACTGGCCGTGAGCGGACTGCTGATTTGACGGTTACGGCCGGCGGAGGTCTGTCGATTGTGACGACAACTTTGCACGTGACTCAACCAACGCTGCCGGTGATTGACCGGCGGCCGGTGGGATTGTCGACGAGTAGTTGGACAGTGGTCGATAACAAGTCGGCGTCGACTCAGGTGACAGTGACTGCGGGAGCTTCAGGCTGGCGCCTGATGTCAGCTCCGCCGTCATGGTTGTCCGTGTCCCAAGCCAGCGGCCAGGGCGGTGAAGCGATCCAGCTGCAGGTCGAGAAGAACAAAGGCACAATGCGTGTCGCCGTATTGCAATTCGAGCCGATCGGATCACACGGTCCCGTCACTGAACTGACCATCACCCAGGAAGGCAAAGTGTCAATCTTCACGCTGATCTCTCAGTTGTTGAGAAATATCATGACGATCTTTATCTAAGGTCTCACAGTTAAGTTCGTCCCAGGGAGTTCAGTAACTGAAACGAACTGAGACGGGGAAATTCACTAGGTGGGGTTGGTCACAGGTTGGCCAACCCCACCGTTTTGCGCTGGCAGTTTTGACGCCACTGGGGAAAGAGATTGGGGCACTAGAAGCTGGACCGAATACTGCCTTGTGGGAGCGATAAATGCGGGCCTAGCCGTGCAAATTAACAGCTTCTAGCCGTGCAGTTACACACTTACTAGACCGCAAGATCCGCACTTTTGGGCATCAGAAGTGCGCTGAATGACTGTCGGTGAGCTGGTTGAAGCGGGGGAAGTCCGCCATTGGATCTGACCAATTGGTCAAACGAACTGGGTTCCATAGGCGGTTCGTCGGGCGCTTCCTGACCCGCGTTCCAGAGATTGAAGGACCATTGTTCCTGTGTTCGGCAAAGCCTTGTTGGGCGGGAGGAATCAGTTGGGCCTGGGACTACATCGATTAACAACTTCGGATTGAAGTCGCTAAGCCAAGTCGAGGTCAATCGTCGGGCAGTCGTGCCACAGACGGTCGAGGGCGAATAGCGTCCGGGCTTCGGCTAACTGGACGTGGACGACGATGTCGAAGAAATCGAGCAGGACCCAGCGAGTATCGCTGTCGCCCTCGCGGCGGATTGGTTTGACGCCCTCGGCCAGGAGGCGTTCTTCGATGGCGTCGACAATGGCGCTGACTTGGCGGTCGTTGGCGCCGGAAACGAGGAGGAAAACGTCGGTCAGGCCGAGCCGTTGGCTGACATCGAGAGCGACGATGTCAGTGCCGAGCTTGTCGGCGGCGGCTTGAGCAGCTAAGCGAGTCAGTTCGATTGAACGGGCGGACGCTCCCGGTTCCGTCGGGGGTTGGTCGGCGGTAGGCGTCACAAGCAAGTCAGAGTTCGGTTCGGCTAACTTGGGGCCGACGGTCATATATTCCTCCTGGTTTTTGGGGTTAAAGTTTTACGGATTTCTGGCTTGTGGGTAGTCGGGACATCACTGTCCAGGACCGATCGAAGTGTAGTCAAGGAACAAAGTGGCGGTAACTGGATGATGGCCACTGGTCGGTCGCAAGTCGTCATCGGTTCGCCTGAGACTTAGACGTAACAGTTTCTGATGAAGCCTCCACTCCGGCACCGTCCCGGTACAACCCACGTTTGGCAATGTATTGGACGATGCCGTCGGGTACTAGGTACCAGATCGGAAGCCGGTGGCCAACTCGGCGGCGGCAGTCGGTCGAGGAAATCGCCAAAGCCGGCACCTCTAACAGGGTGACTTTGTCTTGGGGGAGGTGTTCGACTGTGTCTCGCCGGAATTCGGCGCCGGGGCGGCTGACGCCGACGAAGTGGGCCAGGTCGAACAGCCGATCGGCGCCCCGCCAGGTCAGAATCTTCGACAGTGCGTCGGCGCCGGTGATGAAGAACAACTCGGCGTCAGGTCCGCGCAAGGTCCGCAGATCCGTCAGCGTATCGACGGTGTAGGTGTCGCCACCACGGTCGATGTCGACCCGGCTGACCGAAAAACGTGGATTCGAGGCGGTCGCGATGACCGTCATGAGGTAGCGATCCTCGGGCGGCGACACTTGCTTGTGGGCTTTCTGCCACGGCGTCCCGGTCGGCACGAAGATGACCTCGTGAAGCTGGAACCGGGCGGCGACTTCAGACGCCGCCACCAAGTGACCGTGATGGATCGGATCGAAGGTGCCGCCCATGACGCCGATCCGCAAACGTCGGACCGTCGGATCGTGGAGCAGCCCCGTCTCGGGGACACCGACATCGGGTGATGACACCGAACTTGTCACATTGTCAGCCTAATGCGACCGGCCGCAATTCTCGGACCTGACCAAGCGCACGGCCGCGTGTGAAATGACGTATCCGCAGCAGCTGGTGAAATCACCAACTGGGTTGTCGTCCTCGATGGTCTGCCATCGGCTTCTCTTCCGCCTAGCTGTCCATCCCACCGGCCACCACGAAAAACACGCCACTGAAAACGTGACAGGGCACGCATTCCGTAGGCGAACCGGCTGGTCATCCCGCAACCACCGGATCGGTTTCGGTCACCTCATCGGCGTCCGAACTACCATCAGTGTTTTCCACAGCCCGCTCTTGTTTGGACAGACGATCACCGTCATGCCAATCGTCGGCAGCGATGACCGGATCACCAGATAAATCAACGTCGGATGGGTCGCCGGTTGACTGGTCCGGTTCGATGGCCGAAGCGTCAGAATCGTCGTCGGCAAAATCATCGGGGGAGTAACCCGTCAGAGCCATATCGACACTCTGCTGAGCGTGATACTCGGCGTCACGCAATCGCCGCCGCCGGACCGCCGGCCGCAACTCCTGGAGCCGGTTGTCGTCGCCCCGGCGGCTGAGAATCTCGGCGCCGATATCGACCTGGGGGGCAAAATCGAAGACCACGGCGTCGGCCCCACCAATCGCCACCGCGTCACCGGCCACGGCGCCCAGTTCCAGCAACTGATCTTCGACACCGAGCCGGTTGAGCCGGTCAGCCAAATAACCCACGGCCTCGCCATTGCTGAAATCGGTCTGCTGAATCCAGCGCTCCGGCTTGACACCCCGCACCCGCCACAACGGCTGCCCGGCCTCATCTGTTTCAGCCACAATCGTGAACTCGGGACCGGCCGTCGCCGGTGGCTTGATGATGACACGGCGCGTAACCGGTGCTGGAGCCTCCAACCGGCGCTGAGCCACCAAAGCCGCCAGTGCAAAGGTCAGAGCCTTCAAACCCTCACCAGTCTTGGTCGAGACCGCGAAAACCCGCGGCTTGTCCGACCGGTGTTCCCGGTCGAGTTCGTCGTCGAGCGCCGCCGTCACGTCGGCCGCCACCATCTCGGCGATGACCTGACCGTCGGGCACATCGACCTTGTTCAGAGCCACCAGCCGGGGCCGGTCCTCTAAACCACCATGGGCTGCCAGTTCCGCCTCGATCACCCGCAAATCGGCCAGCGGGTCCCGCCCCGGTTCCCAGGTCGCGCAATCGACCACGTGAACAATGGCCTGACAACGTTCAATGTGGCGGAGAAAATCGTGGCCGAGACCGCGGCCCTCAGCCGCACCCTCAATCAGCCCCGGCACGTCAGCCACCGTGAATGTGACATCACCAGCCCGAACGACGCCCAAGTTCGGCACCAAGGTCGTGAACGGATAATCGGCGATTTCCGGCCGAGCCCGGGAAATGGCGGCGATCAGTGACGATTTACCGGCCGAGGGGAAACCGACCAGGCCAACATCGGCGATGACTTTGAGTTCGAGTTGAATATCCCGGTCTTCGCCGTCCTCGCCCAAGAGCGCGAACCCGGGGGCCTTGCGAGCCGCTGAAGCCAGGGCGGCGTTGCCTAAACCACCGTGGCCCCCGTGGGCCACGACAACTTCGGCCCCGGCACCGATCAGATCGGCCAGGACTTCACCGCTGGCCGTATCGGTCACGACCGTACCGTCGGGCACCGTCAAGACGATGTCGGCCCCGTTGGCCCCGTCGGCACAACTGCCTTTACCGGGTTGGCCGTTGTCGGCCCGGCGCTGGGAATGGTGGTGGTAATCGACCAGGGTGGTGACTTGGGGATCGACCCGGATGATGACGGAGCCACCGTGGCCGCCGTTACCACCGTCGGGGCCGCCCAGTGGTTTGAATTTTTCGCGGTGAACCGAGGCACAACCGTGGCCACCTCGCCCGCCGGCGACGTGCAAAGTCACACGGTCGACAAAAGACGGAATCGCCATCGGGTTAACTCAGTATCACGAGCCGTCTCAACCCGGAGGTTGAGACACCAGCCAAATCAGCTGGCGACGTTGATGACGCGCCGGCCGCGCTTGGTCGAGAACTCGACCTGGCCGGAGGTCAGCGCGAACAGCGTGTCGTCGCCACCGCGACCGACACCCTGACCGGGGTGGAAGTGAGTCCCACGCTGGCGGACGATGATGTCGCCGGGGCCGACGACCTCGCCACCGAAGCGTTTGACACCGAGCCGTTGCGAATTCGAGTCACGGCCGTTTTTCGAGCTAGAAGCGCCTTTTTTATGTGCCATCTCAGCCTCACTTGATTCCGGTGATTTTGACTTGGGTGTAGCGCTGACGATGGCCTTGGCGCTTCTTGTAACCCGTCTTGTTCTTGAACTTGATAATCCGAATCTTCGGACCCTTGGTCTCAGCCAAAACCTCGGCGGTCACCGTCACGGCGTCCAACTTGGCCGTATCCGTCGTCACAGTTTCCCCATCGACCAACAGAATCGGCTTCAGTGTCAACGTGTCACCGGCTGCGACCTCGACTTTGTCGATCTGGACGACGTCACCCTCGGCCACCTTGTGTTGCCGACCGCCGCAACGCACTACTGCGTACACGCTGACCTACTCTCCATCGTTGTCTCATATCTGGTCCCGACAACAGGCAGGGACCCAGAGGGTTGGTGGGCGCTCAGCACGACAACCGCGTGCGGCACCAGCCGGTCATCTTACGTCATGCTCCGACCAGCGGCAAAACGAGCGTCCTCAAGCCTTGGCTTGATCCTGGCGCCGGTGGCGTCGGTGGTTGTTATGACCCCGGTCGCCACCGTCCGGCGCCACCGGGTGGCTGACCGGTTCGGTCAGGCGTTGATAGCCCAATCCGTCACAGTGTTCGCAGGGAATCGTGAAAGCTGCGGCCAGACCGGTACCAACCCGTTTGCGGGTCATCTGGACCAAGCCAAGCGACGTCACTTCCGAGACCTGGTGCCGGGTCCGGTCGCGGCTCAGGCATTCGACCAGGCGTTTAAGGAGCAACTCCCGGTTACTCGGCAGCACCATGTCGATGAAGTCGATGACGATGATGCCGCCGATGTCACGCAGCCGCAATTGACGCACGATCTCTTCGGCCGCTTCCAGGTTATTCGACGTCACGGTAGCTTCGAGCGTGCCGCCGGAGCCCGTGAACTTGCCGGTGTTGACGTCGATCACGGTCATGGCTTCGGTCCGGTCGATGATCAAGGTGCCGCCCGAGGGCAGGTGAACCTTGCGGTCGAGGGCTTTGGCGATCTGTTCGTCGATCCGGAATTGGCCGTAGATATCGCCCTGTTCCTTATCCCAGGGCTTGACCCGGTCGATCAGGGTAGGGGCGACGTGTTGGACGTAGGCCTGGACCGTCTCGTAAGCATCGGTCATCGAGCCATTGCCATCGACGATCAGCTCGCTGAAATCTTCGGTGAACAAATCCCGCACGATCCGCATCGTCAGATCGGGTTCGGCGTAGAGCAACTGCGGCGCCTGGCCTTTGGCGGCCTTCTTCTCAATCACTTCCCACTGGGCTTTGAGACGGCTGATGTCGTGGGCCAGTTCTTCGGTCGAGGCGCCTTCGGCGGCGGTCCGGATGATGACCGAAGCGTCGTTGCCGACGATCCCGTCGAGAGCGGCCTTGAGGCGGCTCCGCTCCTGGTCGGCCAGTTTGCGGGAGATACCCGACAGATGGCCGTGGGGGGCGTAGACGACGTAACGGCCCGGAATCGAGATATGCGAGGTCAGGCGGGCGCCCTTGGCGCCGACCGGATCCTTCGTCACCTGGACGACGATGGCTTGACCGGAGGTGAAAACCTCTTCGACTTTCCGTTTTTCGCCTTCGGCGCCGAGCGACTCCCAGTCGACTTCACCGGCGAACAGGACGGCGTTGCGGCCCCGGCCGATGTCGATGAAGGCGGCCTCCATACTCGGTAAAACGTTCTGAATTCGGCCCAGATAGACGTTGCCGATCAACGACGTGGCTTCGGTCCGGTCAACGTAATGTTCAACCAGGACCTGGTCCTCGAGGACAGCGATCTGGGAAAATTCGGTCGACTGTTTGATGACCATGACGCGGTTGACCGACTCGCGACGAGCCAAAAATTCGGCTTCGCTGAGGATCGGCGCCCGGCGGCGGGAAGCGGCCCGGCCTTCACGTCGGCGTTGCCTTTTGGCTTCGAGACGAGTCGAGCCTTCGATGCCGGTGACTTCGTCCCGGTTGTTCGACGAAGTCCGGTTACTGCGTCGGTTGCTGGGAGCGGTCTCGACATCGCTGTCACCAGCTTCGCCACCGCGGCGACGACGGCGACGACGGCGACGGTTGTTGCTATCGGTGTCACCGGATTCGGCGGCATCGGGCGAGGCCTCATCGGTGGCTTCCGCGGCCTCGGCCTCATCACCGGTGTCGGCAGCCTCGCCGGTTGTATCAACGCTGTCACCGTCGCCGGTTCGACGATGGCGACGGCCACCCCGGCGGCGCCGACGACGGGGGCCGTCATCGCTCTCATCACCAGTTTCTGGACCGTCCCCTGTCTGATCAGGGTCAGTTTCGATGGGGGGTTCGGCGGCTGGTGTCAAGCGGACGGTGATCTCACTGTCACCGGCGATCGCGGCCGCTAAATCATCGAGCGCCTCCGGCGTTTCCGCCGCCCGCCGGCGCCGTCCCCGGCCACCACCACGGGTCCGTGACTGGCTCAATTCCTGAAGGGCTTCGCCGATCGCATCGGTGGCTGGCGTGACCGGCACTAAGACCGTGCTGGTTTCCGAACGCAGCGCCAGGTCATGGCTGGTCGGCGGGACCACTTCCAAAGTCGTGCCCGGTGTGTCCGTGGCTGGCCGCCGGCGGCCGCGGCGCGAACGGGGTTCGGTTTCGGTCGGGGGAGTTGAGCTGGTGGCGCCGTCGGTCACGGTCGGCGTGGGCTGGCTAGAGGCCGGATCGGTCACGATCGGCACGGCCGGGACGATTGGCGTCGAGGCTTCGACCGGGCTGCGACGGGCGCGGCGGCGAGTCGGGGGTGCCAGATTGGCGTTCAGCCCTTCCAACATCGGGCTGAGAACGGGCGTTTCCGGGGTCGTGGCGGTGCGCCGGGAGCGGCGGACGGTGCGGCTGCCGGTGGCTTGGCCGGATTCTGGTTGGGCGGAATCGGGCTGAGGAGAACCGATTTGGGCCGAATCGGTTGGGAAGGAATCGGGCGGGTTAGAAACGGATGGGAACGAATCAGGCTGGTTCGATTCTGGCGAAGCAGAAACAGGTTGAGCCGAATCGGGCTGGCTTGAAACGGTTTGAGGAGAACCGGATTCAGCCGCATCGGGCTGGTCCAGCGTTGTGGTTGGCAGTTGATCGTCGAGCATGTCTGCTCCTTCATTGGCTGTCACAGCCATATCGCAGTGCAGCCGGGGAAGCAGCCACACAAAGACTTTGGTCGCTCGGAAGTTCAATACTTGGCCGCCGCCGTCATCCTCGAATGAGGTCGCGGTCTGACCGGGTAGCATTTCGCAGCCGAGGAAACTCACTCGGTATGAGTTTCACCTGCCGACCAGTATGGCACAGGTCGCCTAGCGCCACAGTCGGACAGGCTGAGGTCAGGAAAATCAGCGCTCAGCGGTTACATCAGTGTTCGCCTGGGTGGGATAGGCCTGGGGCGCTGAGACAGGATCGTGCCGCTTATCGGGATGACCTGAATGTCAGCCGACTGACAACCGCGTGGCTTGAGCCGTTGCCCCACCCAGATGACCGACGACCGGGTTTAAGAAACCTGGTCGAGCGCCGCTTGCAGCCCAGCGGCCGATTGCCAACTGACTGACTTACCGTCGAGTTGGTAGGTCGGCGTGCCCGTGACGCAGTTGTAGTAAGCGGCCGTCGCGACGTAGTCGACGAAAGCAGCGTAGGTCCGGTTGCTGTAGCACTGCTGGAAACTGGTCAAGGCGTCGCCCGTGATGCCCAAAGCCGCCGGAACGTCACTGGTCAGGTACTGGTCGGTGTAGCCCTGGCCTTCGGTTGGCTGGTTGAGCATGAGATGGCGCTCGAATTGGCTGAAGAAACCGGAACCATCGGCACAGGCGGCGGCGTTGGCGGCCCGGGTCGACGATTCAGCGGTCGGGCCAGCGGCGTTGACCGAGTCGAGGAAGGTCATCGTCCGGAACTCGATCCGAACCTTGTTATCAACCATGGCTTGGGCTAACACGGAGTCGTTGGTGGCCGCGGCCTGGCCGCAGTAAGGACACTGGTAGTCGGTGTAGATCGCCAAGACATGGTCCGCCGGGGCTTCGGGATTGGCCACGATGGCCGTGCCCTGCTCGTTGGCGTGAGGCGGCAGCGGACCGGGATTGGCGGTCGGCGGAGTTGACGGTACGCAGGCGGTCGCCGAAGCGCTGGCCGCGGTACTGGCTTTCGGTTGGCCGCCGGCCAAAACCGCGTCGATGTCGGCCTGGAGGGCCGAGGCCGTCGACAGCGACAGTTTGACGCCATCGAGCAGATAGGTCGGCGTACCCGTGACATTGGCCAGACTGGCGGCTTCGTCAACGTCATCGACGAAGGTGGCGAACTGGCTCCGGTCGTAGCAGCTTTGGTAGTTGCTCAAATCTTCGCCGGTCAGCCCGATCGCGGCCGGGACCTCCGAAGTCAGGAACTGGTCGGTGTAACCATCCCCTTCGGTCGGCTGATGTTCGATGAGGTAGTCGTGGAACGGCACGAAGACGCCGGTGGCGTCGGCACAAGCGGCGGCGTTGGCGGCCCGGGTCGACGATTCGGCGGTGCCGTCGGCGCTGTTGACCCGGTCGAGGAAAGTCATCGTTCGGTATTCGACGCGCAGCTGGTTCTGTTCGATCGCCTGGGCGACGACGTCGCCGAGGATCGTGTGAGCTTGAGCGCAGACCGGGCACTGGTAATCCTCGTAGATCGCCAGCACATGGTCATCGGGGGCGTCCGGGTTGGCGATCAGACCAGTCAAGTCAGCGTTGGCGTTCGGCGGCTCGGTAGCGTCGGCGGTATAGCCGTCCCGACCGCCAGTCAGAGCCGGCCAGAGGACGACCAGTAAGACCGCCACCAGGACCAGACCGGCCACGCTCAGCGCCACGACCATACTGCTGCGTGACTGAGACGACGGAGCCTCGGTGGTAGTCGGTTCGGAAGAAGTCGGAGCCGAAGTCGGATTGGTCACAGATACATCCTTGCGCTGAGCGGGTGAATTCGGAAGAGCAAACTTTGGTTCAGTGGGTCGAGGAGCGGCGGCGGCTGGCTGGTTCCGCTGGGTGATCGGCTTCCGATTCCAACGGCTGGAATAGCCACTGGTCAACACTGGGCACCGAACGGGGTCGGCGCCACAACCAGACGGCGGCCAACACCAGGAAACAGTCGCGGATGATGTCAACGGTGTAGCGGAACTTGGCCTCACTGGCGATGAGGTCGGCGCCGTCGCCAGTACAGCCGCAATCCATCCAAATACCGCGAACCCACAAACTGGCGATGGCGATGATAAAAGCGGCCATCAAGAGACCGCCCAGGGCGGCCGTGTAGCGCGTCAGAACTCCGGCGATGATCAGAACACCCAACACCGTTTCGCCGATCGGCAAGGCATAACCGACGACCGTCACGAGCGAGTAGTTCGGCAGAATCTCGTATTTCGCGACTTGGTCGACCGACTGGTCGAGTTCGCCGATCTTGGCCAGGCCGGCCCACAACAAAGCTCCGCCCAGCAGCAGGCGAGCGACTAAACCCGACCAGTTGACCGGGTCTTTGAACCACGGCCGTTCAGCCGGAGTCAGACGCCGACTGACGATAAGGAGAACCACGAGGACAACGCCGAGCACCAAACTGGCCCAGGTCATCCCATCAAGACCGTCAACATCAGACACGGCCAGGAGTCTACCGGGACAAACTAATGCGCCTTCGCGCGTGACAAGGCATCGGGGCTGACGAGCCCCAAAACGATCGCGACCAGCTCAGGTCCGGGTCCGGACCGCCAACTTGACCAGGCCAACCAGGGCCGGCCGGACACTCAGCTCGGTCACCCCGAGGCTAACAAAACGACTGGCTAAATCGGGGTCACCGGCCAGATCGCCGCAAACCGCGACTGGTCGGCCGGCGAAGGCTTGAGCCGCCAAAGCGATCAAATCCCAGACCGCTTCAGGGCCGCCTTGGGTCAAATGCGATACCGCCGTGTTCGTCCGGTCGGCCGCCATCGTGTACTGGGTCAGGTCGTTCGTGCCAATGCTGATGAAATCGACCAAGGACGTGAAATCCGCCGCCCGCAAGGCCGCGGCTGGGGTTTCGATCATGACCCCGACGGCGACATTGCCCCGGGTCTTGGCCAATACCTGGTTGAGCACGTCCACCGCCCAGCGGACTTCGGCCACCTCGGTCACCATCGGGAACATCACCCGGACCGGTGTCCGGCGACTGGTCAGAGCGATCGCGGTCAGCTGGTCGATCAAGAGATCAGGGTGGCGGCGTAACGCCCGCAGGCCCCGTTCGCCGAGCATCGGGTTGGCTTCAGCGGTCCCCGGCAGCCAGGGTAAGAGCTTGTCACCACCAACATCCCAGGTCCGGATGGTCAACATCCGGCCGTCCAGCCCGCGGGCGATCTGTTGGAAGACGGCGGCTTGTTCTTCGGCGCTGGGGGCGTGATTCCAATCGGCGAACAAGGCTTCGGTTCGGACCAGGCCGGAGCCATCGGCGCCATTGCCGGCGGCGGTGCGGGCATCGGTCAGGTTCGAGATATTGGCTTCGACCAGAATTCGTTGACCTTGGCTGGTCAGAGCCGGTTGGTGGCACAGTTCGGCGGCCAACGTGACTTCGTTGCGGCGTTCCATAGCCAAACGTTCGAGTTCCGCCAGATCAGCCATCGTCGGGTTGACCCAAATTCGGCCTTGGACCGGGTCCAAGCCGACCACGGTGTTGACGTCGATGGCGGCGGCTTCGGGTTTGTCGGTCACGACCGGAATTCCCCGGGCGGTCGCGATCAGGACGCCGTGACCGGTCGCCCCGCCGGAACAGGTGATGACGCCCAGACAACGTTCGGGGCTGAGCGTGACCGCCGTCAGCGGGTCGAGTTGGTCGACGATGAGGACACCGTCGACGCGGCCGGGGTTGAGCTGGACGCCCATCAGTTCGGCGATGATCTGTCGGGCCAAGGACGTGATGTCGTGCGACCGTTCCCGCAGATAGGGATCGTCGAGCGCGGCCAGTTCAGCGGCCAGAGCCGAGAAGTCGCCTTGGACGACGGCGACCGCCGAGCGGCCGTTGTCGAGGCCGTCGTGGAGGGCTTCGGTCAGTTCCGGGTCTTTCAGCAAGATGGCTTGGGCGCTGAAGACCGTGGCCTGGCGGCCGGGTAGCTGGGCTTGGGCGTTGAGGCGGCCGAGAACGGAGTTGACGGCCCGGTCGAGGCGGGCTCGTTCAGTGGCGACGTCACCCGGTTGGTAGGCCTTGGTGTCGACCATGGTCGAGAAATGACGGGCTGGTCCAACGGCGATTTGGCGGCCACTGTGGTTGTGATCGGTGACTTCGCCGTCGGTTTCGGCGATCGGGTCATCGCCGGTTTCCTCACCAAAACCGGCTTCCGCCAGGTAGCGGATGGTGCCCAGCGCGACAGCGGCTTCGGGGCCGGTGATGGTGGCCGACAGGGTCTGGCCTTGACGCAGTCCTAAAGCCGCCACCCCAGCCAAACTGGAGGCCGGCGCGGGGCCTCGGCCGAGCGTGTCGTTGGTCAGTTGGACGTCAGCTTCCAGACCGCGCAGACCGGCCACCAAGGTTGCCGCCTGGCGCAGTTGAAGGCCGTGTTCGTTGGTGATCGTCAGCGTCAGGCTCTGGGCTTCCGCTGGCGTTACCGGGGCCGGAAGTGCTGCCGGGTCGTCAGTCTCGTCGGTCGTGGCCAGTTGCTTGGTCTTGCTGGTCAAGCTGGCATTGGCCGCAGCCACGACAGTTGCCAAATCGGCTCCTGTGGCCGCCGTGGCGACAGCTGCGACCAAACCTTCGAACAGAGGAGCCGGGGTGATGACAGTGTGGTTGGCGATCGCAACCGCTAGCCGGGACACGGCCTCGGCGACCGTATCGACGGCTGAACCGAGATCGACCAAGACGACCACACCGTCGGGTGAGTCGGCTGCTTCCAGGGCCGCCACGATGTCCGGGACCGTGGCGCCTAAAGCTTGATTGTCCGAGCCGGCGGCCACGGCGATGACTGGTCGCTGGTCGGCTGGTGCTAACTGACTCGCGAAGTCGACCGCCGCTTGGGCCACAGCCCGGCTGTGCGAGACCACGACAATACCGATCATGGGTTTGTCCACTCCCTCGTCCAGGCAAGAAATCGTCTGACTCGGCACGATACCGCTTCCGTGGCCCTGGTGGACAACTACCCAGGAGATGTCGCGTGTTCGTGGCCGATTGAATGGACAATCAGAGCCCGCCCAAGCCTTCAGCTCCCGGGTCGTCCGGCGGCGGTGCAGCGATTAATTGAGCGTCCGAGGTGGCCGTCAACCCGATCGGGCGGTCGGTTTGAACAGGTAGTCTCTGGGCTGATGAACACGTCTGTCCTGGCCCCGGAATCGGTTTTCCCGCAGCTTGAGCCGCTGTTGGCTCAGGTTGCCAAACCGGTTCAGTACGTCGGTGGTGAGGTCAACGCCGTCAGCGCCGCTTGGCAATCGGCTCAGGTCCATTGGTGTCTGGCTTACCCCGATGCCTATGAAGTCGGCCAGCCGAACCAGGGCCTGGCGATTTTGTATGAGTTGCTCAACCAACGTGACGGCACCTTGGCCGAACGGACTTTCGCCGTCTGGCCGGATCTGGCCCGGCTGATGCGCCAGGCTGGCGTGCCCCAATTCAGCTGGGAGAACCACCGTCCGGTCCGGGCTTTCGACGTCCTCGGCGTCTCGCTGTCGACCGAGTTGGGCTACACCAATCTTTTGGAACTGTTGGATTTGTCCGGTTTGCCACTCCACGCGGCCGACCGGCGGGAAGACGATCCGCTGGTCATTGTCGGCGGCCACGTCGCGACCAATCCGGAACCGATCGCTGATTTCATCGACGCCGCCGTGTTGGGGGACGGTGAACAGGCCGTGCTCGATATTTCGGCCATCATCCAGGCTTGGTTGGAGGCCGGACGACCCGGCGGCCGCCGAGGTCTGCTGGCCAAGCTAGCGGCCACCGGTCAGATTTACGTGCCCGCGTTTTACAGCGTCAGCTACAGCCCGGCCGGCCCGATCGCCGCCGTCCAACCCCAGGTTTTACCGCTCCCGAACTCAGCCACCAAGCCGGTTACGGCGCCGGAGTCCGTGCGCAAATACGTCCTCACCAACCTCGACGCCTGGCCCTACCCAGCCCGGCCGCTGGTGCCGGTCGCCGAGACCGTCCACGAGCGCTATTCGGCCGAAATCTTCCGCGGTTGTACGCGCGGCTGCCGCTTCTGCCAGGCCGGCATGATCACCCGGCCGGTGCGGGAACGTAGCCTCGAGACGATCGGCCAGATGATCGACTGTGGCTTGCGGGCGACCGGTTACGACGAAGTCGGCTTGCTCAGTCTGTCGAGTGCCGACCACTCGGAAATCTCGGCTCTGGTGCGCGGTCTGGCCGATCGTTACCAAGGCACGAATGTGTCCCTGTCTTTGCCCTCGACCCGGGTCGACGCCTTCACGATCGATGTTGCTCAGCAACTGGCCCGTAACGGCCGCCGGACCGGTTTGACCTTCGCGCCGGAAGGCGGTTCGGAGCGGCTGCGCCGGGTCATCAACAAAAACGTCGACGAAGCCGATCTGATGGCGACCGTGGAGGCCGCCTTCGCCGCCGGTTGGCGGCAGGTCAAGCTCTATTTCATGTCCGGTTTGCCGACTGAAACCGACGACGATGTCCAAGCCATCGCGGGTTTGGCCTATCAAGTGATCAGCGCCGGCCGGCGCATCAGTGGTTCTCGTGACATCAGTTGCACGATTTCGATCGGCGGCTTCGTGCCCAAGCCCCAGACACCTTTCCAGTGGGCCGCCCAGGCTCCGCCCGAGGTCATCAACCGGCGTGAGAAAACCCTCAAAGCCACCATCCGGTCCAACCGCCACTTCAACCGGGCCATCAGCGTGCGCTACCACGACGGTCAGCCCGGTCAGATCGAAGGGCTGTTGGCGCGAGGTGACCGGCGGGTTGGCCGTGTCATTGAGGCGGTCTGGCGGGACGGCGGCCGGTTCGACGGCTGGAGTGAATATTTCGACTACGACCGCTGGGTCCGGGCTTGTCAACAGCAATTGTCAGAGTGGGGGATCGACCTTGATTGGTACACCACGCGGGAACGCCCGGTGACCGAAGTTCTGCCCTGGGACCACCTTGACGTCGGCCTCGACCGGGACTGGCTGTGGGATGACTGGCAGGCGGCGCTGGATCAAGTTCAGCGGCCGGATTGCCGCTGGGACGGTTGTGAGGACTGCGGCGTTTGCTCGGGTCTTGGCGTGGACACGGAGATTGGTTTGCACCGCCGGGGAGAATTAGCGGTGGCGTCGCCTCGATTGGTCGTGGCCGATGTCTAAGCAACCACCGGTCCAGCAGCCGCCGCCCGTCCAACGGCACTGGTTGCGCTACGCCAAACGCGGCCGAGGCCGATTCGCCTCCCACCGTGATGTCGCCCGGGTGTTC
>JAISGZ010000125.1 GCA_031262845.1 Propionibacteriaceae bacterium
CTCGGATTACCTGTCTGACCAGGGCGTTCAGGTGATCTACAAGGAAGAGAACGCCCAGGCTGATGGGGCCAACGTGGCGATGATAGCGACCACCTTCGCCGAAGATGCCAACCTCGACCTGATCTTGGCCATCACGACGCCAATTGCGCAGGCCATGGTTCAGCAGGAGAACGAGGTGCCGATTATTTATGCGGCTGTGACCGATCCGTCCGGAGCCGGTCTCTTACCAGCCGACCTCGATCCACCCAACGAAGGCCCTTCTGGGACCAACGTGACGGGCGCTTCCGACCTCAATCCGAACGCCGAGCCGGTCCACTTGATCCAGGAGATCATGCCGGATGTCAAGACGATTGGCGTGCTCTACTCGTCCTCCGAGCCCAACTCTAAGGTCCAGCTTGATTCGTACGAAGCCGAGGCCGCCCAGCTGGGGATTGAAATCGTGCCGACAGCGGTGACGAACACCAATGAGATCGTCACGGCGGTCCAGACGATGACGGCGGTGGACGCCATCCTGGTTCCGACCGACAACACCGTGGTGGCCGGGATTGCGCCGGTTATCGACTTCGGTGAGAAGAATCAAATCCCGGTCTACACGGCCGACGCCGAGACCCTGTCACAGGGCGCGGTCGCCAGCCGGGGGATGTCGTATTACACCCAGGGTCGGGAAGTCGGGGCTATGGCCTACGAAATCCTGGTCGACAAGATTCCGGCCGGTGAAGTGCCAGCCGTGGTCACCCAGCAAACTCAGCTCTACGTCAACCTGGGCGCGGCCGAGAAGATGGGCGTGACCATTCCGCAGTCTTTGCTTGACGAAGCCGAGGAAGTTGTCACGGAAAGTTAAGCCCTAGTAGACCTAGTCAACAGGCTAACTTTTAAGCTGGCCGCCCGGTCGGTGAACTCGTTTGAGAGGGTTTGTCGTCAGGGTCGGGAAAGCTGGAACCGTTAGCTAAGCTCAACGGTGGACTTGCTGCGCCGGATGCCGCATCGCATCCGGCGCAGCGTTCTTTTTGGTGCGGATTTTTACTAGTCGGCGGCAAAATTGATGAAGGAGTGTGAGGCCCATGGCCTTGTTTAGCGGGTCATTGTCGGCGGTCGAACAGGGCCTGATTTACGCCCTGCTGGCGTTGGGTGTATTCCTGACTTTCCGGATTCTTAACTTTGCCGATCTGACGGTTGACGCGACTTTCGTGACCGGCGCCGCCACCGCCGCCGTTTTTATTACCAATGGCCACTCGCCGGCCTTGGCTGTGCTGGCCGGTGGTATCGCTGGTGCTTTGGGTGGCTTGATCACGGCCTTGCTTCACACGGTCGGCAAGATCGACCCCCTGCTGGCCAGTATTTTGACGATGCTCGGCTTGTACTCCGTCAATCTGCGCATCATGAGCGGCCGCGGCAACATCTCGCTGATTCGCGCCGACACCATGTTTACGCCGGTCAGGGAACACCTCGGGACCTGGGCCTCAGTCGGTCTGATGGCGCTGGGTGTGGCCGGAGTCATCGTCATCTTGCTCTGGTTCCTGCGCACAGATTTCGGGCTGGCGATCCGGGCAACTGGTGATAACCCGGGGATGGCTTCGAGCTTTGGCGTGCCAAACAACTTCACGAAGACCGTCACGCTGATGTTGGCCAACGGCCTGGTCGGGCTGACGGGCGCCATCGTGGCCCAATATCAAGGTTTCGCCGATATCGGCGGTGGTACGGGTTTGATCCTGGCCGGTTTAGCCTCGGTCATCCTCGGCAACGCGATTCTCGGAACCCGCTTCATGGTCCTGGCCCTGGTCGGTGTGGCGCTGGGATCGGTGATCTACCGGTTGGCGATTTTCCTGGCTCTCAAGCTGCCTTTCGTCCAGACGACCGACATGAAGATCATCTCGGCCGGCATCGTCGTCGTGGCCTTGGTGTTGTCGCAATCGACGACCGTGCGTAGCGGTTTGGCCAAGTTGTCACTGTGGCGGAATAAGTCGAATTTGCCCGAGCCGATGACTATGGTGCCCAATCCGTTCTCGCCTCTGGCTTCGTCGGACGCGGTTCTGACCGAGGCTGAAATCCGGAGTCACAATGAGTTTGAGCCAGGCCAGAGCACGGCTCGCACGACTTCATCGACCGCCGTCTTGGACCCGCCGGAAACTGGTCGGCCACAGTCGACCGATACCGATCGACCGTCGGCTGGCACGGCCAAGGAGGAGATCTGATGCTCAGCCTGACCGATATTCACAAGACTTTCTTCGCCGGCACGGTCAATCAGCGCCTGGCCTTGCAAGGCATCAATCTCGAGTTGGAGGCCGGCGACTTCGTCACCATCATCGGTTCTAACGGCGCCGGGAAATCGACTTTGCTCAACGTCATCGCCGGCACGATTCCGGTTGATCAGGGGCAAATCCGAATTCGCGACCGGGTCGTGACGAAGTTGCCCGAACACCGTCGGGCGACCGGTATCGCTCGGGTCTTCCAAGACCCCCAAGCCGGGACCAGCCCTCACATGACGATCGAAGAAAACTTATCCGTGGCCCTCACGCGAGGCCGGCGGCGGTGGCTGCGGCCGGGTATTTCCCGGTCGCGGCGGCAGCGTTTTCGGGAAGAATTGGCGACCTTGGGGCTGGGGCTGGAGAACCGGATGGGCCATCGGGTTGGCCTGTTGTCGGGCGGCCAGCGGCAAGCCGTGTCGCTCTTGATGGCGTCGTTTACGCGGCCTGACATCCTGTTGTTGGACGAGCACACGGCCGCCCTCGATCCGGAACGGGCCGAATTGGTGTTGACGCTGACTCAGCGGGTGATCGCCGAATCGGGGTTGACCGCTCTCATGGTGACGCACAATATGGAGCACGCTTTGCGGCTCGGTAACCGGTTGCTCATGATGCACGAGGGGCGGATCATCCACCAGCTCGGCCCAGCCGAGAAACCCGAAGCCACGGTCGACGATTTGCTCGGCCTGTTCACTTCGGCCAAGGGGATGTTGTCCGACCGGACGTTGCTCAACTGATCGGAACTGTCGGTCTGGGACGAAGCGGCGGCAACCCAAAAGTCGGCGAAACCTTGTCTGCTGTTTCCGGATGGCTCCCGCCAAGTCGGGGGTGACGGTCGTTGTCAGTGCGACAGTGCGGTGGAAGACCAGCCGTATCGTCAGGTCAGGCTGAGATCTTAGTTCAGGCAGCGCTCGGCGATGAGTGGCCGGTCTGAGTTGAAGCGACGGTGACCGGGCCGAACCAGCGCATGACGTGTTCGGCGATCGCGGCTTCGAAGTTGTCATCGTCGTGCCGGTCGCGCAGCCAACCGATGAAATCCCCGTCGGCGGCGCCGTCGAGGGCTTGACGGCAGGCGGCGGTGTCCGTGACTGCCCGTTCGAGTAAGTCTTCGGCTTCGGCCGGGGTCCGGTAGAAGAACGGATAATCGGCGGGGACTAGGGCGTGAGCCCAGTCCCGGTCCGGGAAAATGCCGACCGCCCCGGCGACCAGGGCTTCGACGTATTCCAGTCCGTACGATTCCTCGGCCGCGGTGGCGAGGAAAGCCGTCGTGTGGGCCAAGGCCTGCCAGTAGTCAGCCCGGGAGGGCACGATTGGACCGACGCTGGCCCACGGCTGGCGGGCCAGACGCATGGCCGGTTCCGAGGCCAGATGAGCCCCGGACAGGCGGGCTTCGACCCGAATCGGGGTCCGCTGGGCGACGGCCGTGACGATGTCGATGAACTGATTCGGCTGCTTGCGTTCGGAGACGTAGATCGCTGGATAGAGCACGACCGGGATGTCCGGCTCGTCTCGCGGCTGGACGTGTTCGAGTCGGATACCGAGGTTGACGCCGCTGATCCGGGCTCGGTCGGCCAGCGGTTTGACGGTCCAACGGCGGACCATGTCAGCCGTCGCCCGGCTCGTCCGCTCAGAGTTCGTGAAGGTCGGGAAGAGGGCGCAGGACAGGGCCAGGGCGGCTTTTTCGACCGGATTGTCGTAACGGTTGACATCCCACCAGAGAAAGTTCATCACCCGCGGCCGCTCAGTCAAAGTCCGGCAGCCCCGCCAGACGGTAACCGAATCGACAACGTCCATGTTGATGATGAGAGTTTGCCCGGCGTCGACCATCTCCAACGGCACGATGTCGAGGTCGGGGAAGCGCTGGCCACGAGCCCCGATCAGGTGGGCACCGGGAAAGAGCCGCAACAGGCGGCGGACCAGAGTGTCGCCGGCGTCGTGGCCGATGACGTGGCCCGTCCGATCGACGTTAAGGAATTCGTGCTTGATCGCAACCCGCATCAGGTCCCCCTTCCTTAAGCCGGCTCGACGGTGGCGCTTTCTCTTCAGTCAGCTTAGCCGGTGCGGGTGCTTAGTCGCGGTGCCAATGGCGTATTAATTCGGGGCGGCCACAGGCGTGGACAGCCCGGCAGTGGAGGAGTTGATCGTGTGTTATCGGTGACGATGAAAACGCCGCTGAGGTCCTGAATGGGCGCCAAGAAGACGTCATGGGCAACGCGACAGGGCCCCCGATGAGGATCAGTTGAGCTGGCCCAGCGAGTTACAGCGGTCCAGCGATTTACAGCAGTTGTCGGCGCTGCGACCACAACAGTGCGATCAAGCCGAGAGCGCTGATGACCAGGCCGAGAGCGAGCTGGGGACTGAGGAGGGCGACCAACAAACCGCCCAGGGTCACGACCGCGCCGAACAGCGCCTGCAAGAGACGCCGTTGGTGGTAGCGCTGGAGCCGCATCAGTTGATGGAATTGGGTTTGGGCGAGGCCCAACTCAAGCTCACCCTGGTCGAGTTTGCCGATCAAGCTGAGCGTTTGGCGGGCGGCCGGGGGCAGTGCCTGGATGAAGCTCACCCCGTCGCGGATCAGCCGGCCGATCATGTTCTGCAGGAAGTCGTTGGCTTCGCCTTGTTTGAGGTACGGGGTCGCCACGGCGACTAAGTCGAAATTGGGGTCCAGCCGATCACAGGTCGTTGTCACGGTGATTAGAGCTTTACCCAGAAAAGCCATCTGGCTAGGTAAATTGATCGGTTGGGTGAAGATAAAGTCACGCAGGTCGTTGAGTGTCTCAGAGTTGACCTGCCACTGAGCGGCCGAGGTGGTGCCACCGGTCAAGGTCGTCAGGAATGGGGTCTGGGGGTTTCTCAGGTCGGAGTTGGCGGCGAAAATGTCGAACAACGGCAGCAGGTGGCGGGCCAGTTGGCGGGCGTCGGTGTCCGGTCGCAGGAAACCGAGTTGGCGTAAGGCGACGACGATGTCGTCGGGCTGGCGGCGCAAGGTGGCTGTGATGAGGTCGGCTAGGTGACGCCGGGTTGGTTCGTCGATGCGACCGACCATGCCGAAGTCGATTAGTTGGATGACGCCGTCGGCGCGGACGAAGACGTTACCGGGGTGCGGATCGGCGTGATAGAGCCCGTCTTTGAGGAACATTTGGAGATAGAGTTCAAAAAAATGCCGGGCAATCGCCGTCCGGTCGAGGCCTTGGGCGTCGAGGGCGGCGAAATCGTTGATCTTGACGCCGTTCATAAATTCCATCGTCAAAACCCGGCCGTTCGACTGGTCCCAAAAGATTTGGGGAATGTCAACGTTTGGGTTGAGCAGGAAATTGGCCTGGAAGGTTTCCGCCGAATGACCTTCTTGGTGATAGTCGAGTTCACGCCGGAAAGTCGTTTCAGCTTCTTCGAACAGGGCCTGTCGATCAACCAGCTGGTCAAGGTTGGTGATTCGGCTGAGCAGTCTAAGAACTGTGTCGAGCGATTGTAAATCGGTCTCGACGAGGTCTTCGACGCCTGGCCGGAGAACCTTGACCGCCACTTGTTGGCCGCTGGTCAAACGAGCCCGGTGGACTTGACCGAGCGAAGCGGCGGCCAGCGGTTCGTCGTCGAATTCAGCGAAAGCCTGGTCGATCGGCTGGCCTAATTCGGTTTCGATGACGCCAACAATGACCGAGGTCGGCACCGGCGGAATGGCGTCTTGGAGAGCCGCTAATTCAGTCGTGTATTCCTCAGGTAACAAATCGATCCGGACGCTGAGGAATTGACCGATTTTAATGATCAACCCGCCGGTTTTAGTGGCGTAATCACGGAACTGGCGGGCCTGACGACGGTATAACGCCGACTGTTTGGCGTCGTGTCGGGCCGGTGACCGCAACCAGCGAGTTTTGCGCAGCCACCACAATTCGAGGACAAACTTCAACGCCAGCCGGATGGTTCGCCGGTGCCGCCGTTTCAGTCGCCGGGTTGGCAAGGTCGCGAGCGTTGACGCTGGGACTGGTGAATCTTCAGGCATGGGTTTTCTGTCCGGGTATAGCGGTGACAACGGCAACGCGGCTGGCTCCCATCGGGTGCTACCAATACGTCATCGCTCGGCACAGAAAAATCTTGGCCTGACAAGTCGCTTAGCGCGACCGTTCACCAAAGCGCAAGTTCCTGGGCACGAGTTGTCTCAACCACGACGGTCAGAGACTAGCTGGCGTCGCCAGGAGTCGTGTCCGTGGGCGTTGATTCATCAGACGTTGGTTCTTCGTCAGACGCTGACTCGCTGTGGCTACCACAGCAGCCAGTTTCATCGGCTGACTGGTCTTTGGCCTCGGCCTGGTCGTCACAACCACCATGGCCGTGCCGATGGCCTTTACCGCAGCCACAACCGTGGCCGCCGTGACCGCGCCGACGGCCTTTGCCACCACAGCCGCAGCCACCGTGGCCGTGTCCTTTGCCCTCACCGCAGCCGCAGTCACATTGACCGTCGCCTTTGCCTTCACCACAGCCGCAGTCGCACTTTTCGGACTGGTCACCATCACGACCACAGCGGCAGTCGTCGCACCCACAAGCGCAGTCACACGAGCCACCGTCGTGGCCGTCTCGACCACAGTGGCAGTCGGCGCAACCACAGCCGCAGCTGTCGTCGCTGATGCCGTTGACGAACAGGTCGTAGAAGGCCTGGGCTTGTTCGCTGAGCTTGGCCAACTTGGCTTGGACGAAGTCAGACATCTGTTCGAACGGTTCGGCGGTCATGAGTTTCAGCGTGCCGGCGGCGGGATTACCGACAATGATGACCTGGTCGCCCGGTTCGAGCCCCAACTGGCGGCGGGCGGCCTCGGGGAGCGTGATCCGGCCTTGTTCGTCAACTTCGGCCGTGCCATAACGCCGGGGCGTGGAAAATTGCGCCCGGGGGCAGGAGCCGTGATGATGACGGTGGTGACGACGGCGAGAGTGGTACATGGAATTCTCCAGAGATAGAAGCAGAACGACCGGTCACCATTTTAGCCTTCGGCCCCCACACCCGGTCGAAGTGGACAGTCAGGCTCTGGCCAGCGGCTTTTCAACCACGTCAGGTCACGGCTTGAGGTGGGCCAGCGATAAGACGAGAACACAGTCTGGGCGTTGATAGGACTGACCGGCCGAGGTGATGGTCCGCCCAGGTCTTCCCGGCCGTTGACAGGTTCGGTGGCGGATGAGTACGAGCCGCGGATGCGTCAGTTGTGGCGGGAGTTGCCGACACTGCCACCGACGTCGGCTAGTAGATAAGAAATCCCTCATCTTCACCTGATCTCAGGCTTAAATCAAACAGCCACCATGGGTTTAGACGTGGACTGACCTTGTCCACGGTCTCCCTTCGACTAGGAGGTTTCCCTGATGAAGAAACGGAACATCGTCCGGGGCGCTAGCTTAATCGCTGTCGCCGCACTGGCCGGGTTCGGCCTCACTGCCTGTGACGCCGACGACATCATTGATTTCTATCGTCCAGGCCAGACCGTAGGCACTGATATCGGTAAAGCTCAAGCCAAGCAGATCGCGTTGGCTGACGCTGGGCTAACCGAAGCTGAGGTGTCTTTCTTCCGGGTTCAACGCGACAACGATGACGGTCGCCGGGTCTACGACATCGAGTTTTATCACGGTGTCTCGGAATACGACTATGAAATCGACATGTACACCGGGCAGATTGTCAGCAAAGACTTTGACTTCCGCTGAGTTCGCCCTCGGCCCACAAATATTCAGTCACGACCGGGACGCCCACACAGCATTGTCCCGGTCGTGGCTTTTAATCGGTGCAAGAATCTCTCAGGCGATCCTTTGTCTGTTGCTCGTTTGCTACTTAATCGGTTTTATCCGGTATTGGCTAAACGGACACAGCGCTACAGGGCGGCTAAGCCCTTCAGAACGCAAGAGACAGTTTCTGTCCTCCCGAACAGGTTTCTTGGGACTTAAGGGGCGAGCGCGGTGATCGGTGTCACGTGGACGCCATCACGGCGTCGTCCGGCGGCTCCAGCGCCGGTGATGACGATCAAGGCTGCTGGCGCACCTTGACGGGTTTGATCGACCCGGTCGGCGAATTTGATGAGGTTGGCAGCGGCAGTGTCGACGTGTTGCTGTCCCATCTTTATCTCGGCGGCGGCCCAGCGGCCATCACGCAGGGTGATGATCGCGTCAACTTCGTTGCCAGCCTCGTCGCGCCAGGTTTCGATGCGGCCGCCGAGAGCTTGGGCGTAGATCCGGAGGTCACGGATGACGAGGGCTTCGAAGTGAAAGCCGGCGGCTTCGAGGTCACGGAGTAGGTCTTGACTGCCGACGTTGAGGGCGGCGGTGCCAATGGAGGGGTCGACGAAATAGCGCGTGGGCGTCACCCGTAAACGCGAACGTGACCGCATGTGGGGCTGCCAGGCCGATGAGTTGTCGAGTAGTCGGAGCCGTTCAAGGGCATCGAGGTGGTTGTAAATCGTCGTGGCCGCCACCGGTCCTCGATCACCACCGACATCGGCGGCAATAGCTCGGGTCGAGGGGCTGTGGGCCACGAACCGGCCCAGCGAGGCCAGGACGCGCTCCAGCGTGCGGGGGTCACGCCGGCCGACGAACGATGGGACATCGACTTCGATGATTTGGCGCAGATAGCCTTCGATCCAGCCGCGAGCATCAGCCTCGGTTGCCTCCAGCAGGTCGGGCCAGCCGCCAATCACGACCCGTTGCATGAGGTCGGGGAGGGTTAACCCGTTGTCACGACCGGGTTGGGTCTGGCCGTCCAAGAGCGCGCCGAGGGAGACTTGTCCGGTGGAGTGTCCCGACTCGAACAGGCTCATCGGCCGCATCGGCAAGACCCCGATCCGGCCGGCGCCGGAGTGCCGGTTGACGTCGTCGTGTGGTGTGGCTGATCCGGTCAGAACGTAGAGGCCACGGCCGCGGTCAGAATCGTCAACTGCTCGGCGGACGGCGTTCCATAATTCGGGGACAACCTGCCATTCATCGAAGAGGATGGGGGTGGGGTTGTCGAACAGGTATTCCGGGTTTAGCTCGACCGATCCTCGGGCGGTTGAGTTCCGGTCCATCTCGAACCTTGTGGCAGCGATCTGGGAAGCGGTCGCCGTCTTGCCACAGGCTTTGGGGCCTTCGACGAGAACTGCTCCCGTGACCTGGAGCTTGGCTGCGAGTTCGCGGTCAGCGACCCGGGGAAGATACCTGGACACAGTCAAACCATACACTTTGCGAAACATAGATTAGACAGATTGCGAAGATTAGATTAGACGGATTGCGAAATTTGAAGTGGACGGATTGCGAAAAGAAGGGCAATCCGAGAGTAGTTGGCTCGAGTGATGGGAATGCGCTGCGGCGACGGCTCCGTGTTGGTGGGACTAGCTCTGACAGATTTGAGAAGCCAGTTAACGGGCAAGATGAGACGTTTAGTCACGGCTAATGGTACGAATTATGTCCATTGGGGGGGGGTTAGACTGGCCGTTATGGCGACACGTCCTACATCGGTTCAGACGAAGTTCGCTGCTCAGCGAATCGGCAGTCAGCTGACGACGTGGCGCAAGTTGTTGGGGTTGACGGCGCAGCAGGTGTCAGAGCGGGCTGCGATTTCGCGGACGACGTTGCGGCGGCTTGAGCACGGCGAGGTTGGGGTCAGTTATGAGTCTTTTCTCAACGTCTGCCGGGCTTTGGGGGTGTTGGATCCGGTGGTGACGGCGACCGATCCGTATGAGACGGATTTCGGGCGGGCGAGGGCTGATCAGCAGTTACCGCAGCGGGTGCGGTCATGACTCAAATCTGGGTTGATGTCGATACCGGCGGGGGGACCGTGCCGGTTGGTGTGGCCTATTTTCAGACTGGTCGTGCCTTGTCGACGACTTTTGTTTACGACCCGTCGTGGCTGGCGCGGTCTGATGTGTACGCGCTTGATCCGGTGTTGCCGTTGGTGGCCGGTTCGAGTCATGTGGCGGGGTTGCCGGGGTGTTTTCAGGATGCTGCGCCGGATCGTTGGGGACGGGACTTAATTCGTCGGCGGTTGGCCCGGTCGACTGCTTCAAGCGCGGGTAGTCGAACGTTGACTGAGTTGAATTTCCTGCTGGGTGTCAGTGATGTGACTCGGCAGGGGGCTTTGCGTTTCCGGATGTCTGCTGTGGGGGCCCCGGTGACCGCGGGAACGGCGGTGCCGCCGCTGTTGGCATTGCCTCGGCTTTTGCGGGCGGCTGATGACGTGGCTCGGGGAGACCCAGGTGATGATGAGATCAAAGCTTTGCTTGATGCTGGTACGGCTTCGTTGGGTGGGGCTCATCCGAAGGCGGCGGTGAGGGATGGTGAGCGGTTGTTGTTGGCGAAGTTTTCCCATCCTCAGGCGGAGGTTAACGAGACGGCTTGGGAGATGGCCTGTC
>JAISGZ010000152.1 GCA_031262845.1 Propionibacteriaceae bacterium
GATCACTCCGTCGAGACCATTCCGTTTTACTCGACGACGGGCATGGAACGCTCCAGACTCCGAGTACGCCACAATCGTTACGCCAGCGGCGCGAATTGTCAGAAGAGTGCTGAGAACTGATGGGTAGAGCTGTGTCTCATGGGCCATGGTGGAGTAGTAACGATGAAGTGCTTTGTCAAAGGTTGCACGAGCGTTCTTGTAGCGAGCTTTTGCCGTCGCACCCTGTATGAAAGGTCTCAAAGATGGTAATTCAGAGACAAAAAAGGAGTACTCGACTGTGCCCTTTGTCTGATGCAGAGCTCTGACTTCTTGATTCAGTTTGTCGAGAGGAACCGAGGTTTGAGTTGAAATCTCATTCAAGAGCTGGGTCATGGCTTTGCTCCACGGTGTGAGCCAGTCCCACAGAGTGTTGTCCAGATCGACGATGAGCAGACCGATCTGCGGTTTGCTGTCCAAGGTCATGAAGTGATCTTAAACTTGGTTTCTGCGCCCGGACGCCTGACTCGCGCACTTGGATCCCTTGAACAGCCCATGGGTTAGCTTGGGATACCGGCGACCGGCACGACTGGTGGATGGACGTCCACGCTGGCACGACGACTGGGCAAGCCTGAAGAAAAAATCCTATGCGGCTTGGGCGAGTTCCGGTTCGGTGTCGTCGAGATAACGGATGAGGGCTTCTCGGACGATGTCTGATTTGCGCTTCCCTGATCGTTCGGCCAAGGAGACGAGCCGGGCGTTGACCGGCTCGGACAGGCGAAGGTTGAGTTGGGGTGAATGTTGTCCTGGTCCGGTCAGAGATGGCCGCCCGATTGTTCTATGAACTTCCTCGACTAGGCGCTGGTTGCTTTCTTCGGTGATCCGGTGGCCAGCGGTGTCGTAAAACTGCTCGGTCTCCAGATCGACAGTGTCATAAACACTGGCGGGCGGGTTCATGCTGTCGGTCATGTCAGTCCTCCTGGTGACGGTCGCTGGTTGGCATGGAATGAAAGACGATCTCGTCGAACGGCCCGGTCGGTCGGGTCATGACCTCAAGTTCGATTCCACGGTCATCAACGCCGATATAGAGCTTGCCTCGCTCACCCCGGCTGGTCGTCGCGTCCCGGCCTTGGGTCGACATGATGACGTGCCAGGTGCTTTTGCGTGGCACGCCGTGCTTGTCAACCGAGCGAACGAATTTCAAAGTCACTGGTTCAGTGTGACACAAAGAGCATACTTGTGCAACTCACAACAAGAGAAAGTGGGCGCTCCATGTCCATAACAGAAGGACTACCCGACGTTGGCTCTGACCTCACGGGATGCGTTCCGTGCTGTACTGCTGTCACCGAAGTCAGACTCAACGGCAACCTTGCTGTTCTTGCTCGCTGCACTTGTAGAGAGCCGGTCATTCAAGGCTGATGGCATGGGCGCTATCAGGCGGTGTGCCGATGTCGGTGATTGGCCGATCGGTGGAGGGCTGGCGCGTCAGGCGGGCATTCATGATTCGGTCGAGGCGGAACCAGCGGATCGCGTCACGGAGATGACAGTGAGCGATGAGATACCAGCAACCGTTGGTTTTGCCGAGGAATTGCGGGTCGACTCGACGTTCGGATTCGAGGCCGTCGGAGTCGCGATAGCGTAGAGTCAGGGTGTGCGCGGTGGCGAGTGCTTCTTCAACGGCTTTACGGACACTCGGATTGATCGGTAACGGTTCGTCCGTGTGATTGATCCAGACACGGCTGGCTAGACGGTTGGCACGGTCACGATCAACAGGTGAGGTGACGGCCAGAATCTTAGCCAGCGCGGTCCGGGCGTGAGCCGCGTAGGGCTGCCCGGTCTGGGTGGCAAGGGCGACGGCCAAACCGGACACTTCGGACGGTGTGAGATTCACCGGGGGGAGGGTTGCTTCCGCGTCCACGACGTAGCCACCGCCTGGTCCTGGGCGTGACCAGGCGGGGAAACCACCGATTTGTAAGGTACTGAGATCACGCTTGATCGTGCGGACAGAGACTTCGAACAGGGCGGCCAGCTGTTCGGTGGTTCGGCCGCGCGGCCCGGCCCGGCGCAGTTCCTCACGGATCGCGTACAGGCGGTCAGTTCGATTCATGCCATAAATAGTGACATAACGATGACATTGAGGCCTGACAGGCTGAAGCTATGAAAACAATGCACTCACCCGAATACGCGCCGATCCTGCTCATTCCCGGCTACTGGCTAGGAGCCTGGGCCTGGGATGGCGTGACCGCGCGCCTGACTGAACTTGGACACCAAGCGGAAGCGGTCACCCTGCCCGGCCTGGAATCCCTGAACACTCCCCGCGAATCGGTCAGATTTGCCGATCACGTGGCGTACGTCACTGACCGGATCGTCGCGTTGGGTGGGCGAGTGGGGTTGGTGGCCCACAGTGGTGCTGGAGCGATCGCGACGGTGGTGGCTGATCGGATGCCGGAGGCGCTGGTCCGCCTGGTCTACGTCGACTCCGGCCCGGTCGCCGACGGCACGGTGCCGCGCCCAGACGTGACGGAAACCGACGTCGAACTGCCGTTCCCCGGTCTCGACGCACTGGCCGCCGCCGGGGTGAGTTCGGAAGGTCTCACGGACGCTGACCGAACTCGCTTGGCCGAAAGAGCGGTGCCGCATCCGGCCGGTGCCGTCCGCCAGGCGGTCGTGTTGCGGGACCGGCGTCGCAACAACGTCCCGACAACAATGGTGTGTTGCTCGGCTTCCAGCGACGCCGTGCGCGAACTTGCCGCTGCCGGCGCACCGATGTTCGCACCACTGAATGACCTCACCAAAGTGACCCTGGTGGACCTGGCAACCGGTCACTGGCCGATGTTTTCACGTCCCACGGAACTGGCCGACCTCATTGCGACGGAGATGATTCGTGCCGGATGAGCACTGATATCAACGACAGAATCGACGTGAGACATGCGAATCGGCTTCTCTAGCGATGAGCTAGAAAGGTGGCTCCTCGATCGCTGCCGGCAGGCTGGACGATGATCCGCCGCAGATGCATCAAGTGTGCTCCGGTAACGTGAATGGCGATGATTCAGACAACATCTCGTTCTCGATTCGCGGCTTCGTTTTTCGTTGCGGTGTGCTATTCGCTGCTCATCGGCGCCATGGCGGCCGCGGTCGTGTGGGCCTTTATGCGCCTGGTCAATCTGGTTACGGGCTGGTTGTGGACCGATCTGGCCGAGGTCGCGGGCTGGTGGTTCTATCCCGTGATCGTCTGCGCGCTCGGCGGGCTTGTCATCGGTCTCGGCCAGCGCTTCTGGGGTTCGCTCCCGGCCGGTATGGATGAGGTGCTCGGCGAAGTCAAAGCTACTGGACGGTATTCCTACGCCGGACTGTGGAAGATGTTGTTGGCGGCCTTCCTGCCGCTGGTCCTCGGCGGTTCCATCGGTCCCGAAGCCGGTCTGGCCGGTGTCATCGCAGCCCTCTGTACCTGGGCCGGGGACCGGTTGAAGCGAGCCGGGCTGGCCAGCGAGGGATTCGCCGAGGCCGGCACCGCCGCCGCCCTGACCGCGATCTTCAACGCCCCGCTGTTCGGGCTGCTCGCACCGGTCGAGGGCGGTGTCGGGGAAGCCGGTCGTAACCAGCCGACGGTGCTGCCGAAGTCGGCCAAAATGACGCTTTACCTGGCCGCGATCGGTGGTGCGCTGCTGGCGATGTACCTACTCAATGAGGCGGTCGGCGGTGCCAACGGTCTGCCTCGATTCGGTCAGACGACCTGGCATCCGAGCGACGTTCTCAAAGCCTTGCCGCTGGTGCTGATCGGTGTCGCGGCCGGCTGGATCTTCTATGCCGCTTCGAAACTGCTCGGCAGTCTCGCCTCCAGGATGCCCGGGAAGAACGTGCTGAAAGCAGTCATCGCCGGTGTGGTGCTTGGGTTGGCCGGGGCCTGGCTGCCACTGGCGATGTTCTCCGGCGAATCTCAACTCACGGTTCTGATGAGCGACTTCGCTACCATCGGTGCCGGTGCGCTGATTGTCATCTCGGTCGTGAAACTCGTGTTGACGCCGCTGTGTATCTCGTTCGGCTGGCGTGGCGGCCACATCTTCCCGGTCATTTTCGCCGGCGTCGGGCTCGGCTATGCCGCCAGTCTGTTGACCGGTCTCGACCCGGTGTTGTGCGTGACGGTCGTCGCCACCGCCACCTCCGCGGCGATCATGCGCCGTCCGCTGCTGACCGTCGCGATCATGTTGTTGTGTTTCCCGGCCGTCAACATGGTTTTCATGATCGTCGCCGCCGTGGTCGCCGCCGCCATCCCGCTGCCCGGTCCGATTTGTCCGGTAGCTGCTCGAGACTCTTCTTCTCCGGCTAGTAATTGAGGATTTCATTCACTAAAAGAGTGTCTGAAGGAAATTCCGTGGCAGACGTCTCCGAGCCTTAGTAAGGTGTGGATTCCGGAACCCAGACCGAGAGGATGAGCAATGCTGGATGGGGAAAGGACCTTGGCATCGGTCGGGACAATTGAGCGCCTGCGACCGATTCCGGACGCTGACGCAATCGAGGTTGGGACTGTTCGCGGTTGGGATGTCGTGGTCAAGAAAGGTGAGTTTCACGATGGCGACCCGGTTATCTACATCGAACCCGATGCTGCTCTGCCGTTGGACAACCCGCTGTTCGCGTTCCTGGCACCACGGGGCACGAAGAAGATCGATGATCGGGACTACCACGTACTGAAGACTGCCCGGTTACGCGGACAACTGTCGCAGGGCATCGTCTTCCCGGCGGCGGCCTTCGCCGATCAAGTGGCCAGGGTGAAGGATGATGGTCCACGTCTGGACGAGGTTCTCCAAATTCAGCTGTACGAAGCACCACAACCGATCGCGAATGCCGATCAAAAAGGTCCGTGGCCGGTCTATTGGCTTCGGAAGACCGACGCCGAACGGGTTCAGAACCTGTCCGACGACTTCTTGGCGCGGGTCGATGATGGCAACTGGATAGCCACGGAGAAAATCGACGGCACCTCGCTGACTTTCTGGCTGGACGGCGACAATCTTCGAATCTGCTCGCGGAATTTCGAGTTGAACACCGACGATCCGGATTCAACACCGGTCAAGGTCGCCACAGAACTGGGTCTAGCCGAAACGCTGAGGGCAAACGGATTCGATGCGGTACAAGGTGAACTCTACGGAGACCATGTCAACGCTAACCGGCTCAAAGTCCACGGCCATAAGCTCGCCCTCTTCGCGGCCTGGACTCAGGATGGAACCGCCGCCATCTCTCGCTTCCCGGATCTGAAATCATCCGGTCTCCCGACCGCTCCGATAATCGACAGTCTGCCTTTCCCGACCACGGTGCATGAAGCGATCGAACAGGCCGACGGTCTGAAATCACTGGTGAACCCGCAGGTCCTGGCCGAAGGAATCGTCTGGCACAACCTGCGCGGTGCCGGCTATCCCGAACTCGACTACCGACCAGTCTGGAAGGTTGTCTCACCGAAATACCTGTTGAAGCACGGCTTGTAAGCTCGTCGGTCGCTTAGCTCACGCAACCCTCAGTCGCTCGTCGTCAGAGCGCAAGCGCTCCACTCCTCGCTCAATCGGGTGCTCGGTCGCTGCGCTCACGCAACCCTCAATCGCTCGGCTTGAGTGTGCAAGCACACTCCACCTCGCTCAATCGGGTGGCTAACGGGACTCGAACCCGCGACCACCTGGACCACAACCAGGTGCTCTACCAACTGAGCTACAGCCACCATGGCCGGGCATTTACCCGGCCGACCACACATCCTAGACGAATAATTCCGAACCAGCCACGTGCGGCGATCTCGTGATCACGACGACGCCGGCGTGGGAGCCTCGGCGTTGGTCGTGGCTGGCGTGAAACCGGTCAGAGAACCCTGAAATTTGGCGGCGATGGCGGTCAACACGGACCGGTCGGGGCTGGGCGGCTGGATGAACAAGGCTTCACGGTAGTAGCGCAACTCTTCGATCGACTCTTGAATATCAGCCAAGGCCCGGTGGTTGCCGTTCTTCGCCGGACCCGAGAAGACAATCCGCGGGAACCAGCGTTTGGCTAGCTCTTTAATACTTGATACGTCAACGTTGCGGTAGTGCAGATGATTCTCCAACTGGGGCATATCGCGGGCCAAAAAAGACCGGTCAGTGCCGACCGTGTTGCCGGCCAGTGGCGCTTTACCGGCGTCGGGAACGAATTGCCGGATGTACGCCAACACGGCCGTTTCGGCTTCAGCCAGGGCCATTCCCTGGTCCAGTTCGGGCAATAGACCAGAACGGGTGTGCATATCGTGAACAAACGGGTCCATCTGGGCTAGGGCGGCGGCGGGCGGTTTGATGACGACGTCGATGCCTTCGCCCAAAACGTTAAGGTCCTTGTCCGTCACCAAAGCCGCGACTTCGATCAGGGCGTCGGCCGTCAAGCTGAGCCCTGTCATTTCGCAATCGATCCAGACTAAATTGTCGCTACTCACCCGGTCACCTTAATACGTGCGTGGCCCAGTTGTTGCTGCCGCCGCTGAACGGTGGCCCTGGCGTTACTGTGGCGAGACGGGCGATTGAGGCGAAGCCGGCGAGGTCTGGCCCAGTGAACGCGGTGGCGGGGGATTGTGGCGGATACCGTAGCCCAACCAGATCGCCCCGAGACAGGCGACACCGCCCAGCGTCACCGTCGCCACCGCTAACGACGTTGTCAGCGCCACTAAAGCACTGATGGCGAGTGGTCCAGCGGTATTACCGGCGTCGGTCATGAGCCGCCAACCCGACAGGAATTGGGGTCGGCCAATCGACGGTGAAGCGTCCGAACCCAAGGTCATGATGACACCCGAGCCGACCCCGTTCCCCAGCCCCAACACGATCGCGACGACGATCACCAGCGCCGGACGGTTGGCCGCCGCTAACGACATCAGGCCGATGCCGAGCACGATCATCGACGGCAGGGCGACCCAGAGTCGGCCGAAGCGATCCATGATCCAGCCGCCGACGAAGAACAGACTCATGTCGACCGCCATCGAGACGGCGTAAATCAGCGAGGTAGCTGAGGGGCTCAGCCCGATCGACTCACACCACAGTGGCAAGATCGCTTGCCGGACGGCCCGAGTCAGCGCCAACATGGTGGTACCAGTGCCCAACGTCAGCAGTACGCGGTAGTGCGTCCGGAGCACGTGCCACAGCCTGGCTTCGGCCGGAATCCGGGATTGACCTCGGACGCGCTCGCCCGGTAGATCGGGCAAAGCCAAGGTGACGAGGGCGGCCAAGACGGACATCCCGGCCGCGAAAGCGTAGGCGGCGGCCAAATTCCAGTAGCCGATGATGGCCGCCCCGGCTAGTGGGCCGAGGAAAACACCCATTCGGTAGGCACCACCAAGGGTGGACAAGGCCCGGGCCCGCAGATAGCTCGGGACGGCTTCGGTCAGGTAATTCTGGCGGGCCAACCCGAACACCGCCCCGGCCGGCCCGAAGCAAAAGACCGCCAGACAGAGCAAGGGCAAAGTCGTGGCGGAGAAAGCTAAGAGCAGGAAGACGGCATCCCACAAGCAGGCGGCGATGATGGCTCGCTTTTCGCCGAGCCGGGTGGCGATCCAACTGGCGGGTAGGTCACCGATCAGCTGGCCGATCGCTGACAGGCCGATGACGAGGGCGGACATCTCGAGCGAAGCCCCCAAATCGAGGGCTGACAGAGCCACCAGCGGTGTGACGGCGCCGTGGCCAACCGAGGCCAGCGTCGTCGGCCCATAGGCGGCGACCGTGAAACGTCCCCAGCCGCCAACTGGTCCCGTCGTGGTCGGTGAAGGTTCGGGTGACGTTGGTTGACCATTCGTCGGTTCGGTCATGGCCGCTCACCGAGCCTGGAATCAGTCACGCGACGGACACTACTCCTGGCGGCCATTGCGGCCCGCTGGTCTGAACCAGTCGCCGGGACATCGACCCGAGCCGCTGATGGATCGTGAACCGAGACGAGTGAGGTTTTTACCAAGGCCAGGTCGGCTCGTGGGACTTTGAATTTCTGACGTTCGAAGTCGACCCGCGTTCTGCCCACTAAGCTTGACCCGCATTGGCCCCATTAGCTCAGCTGGATAGAGCAGTGGACTTCTAATCCGAAGGTCGGAGGTTCGAATCCTCCATGGGGCGCTGGGGATAGATCAGACATGAAAAGGCTGTAGATCAGGCTGGCCACGACGGCGGTCCTTAACCCGCTACGATGAACCAATGACGGTTACCGTTGGCGCCGCTACTGAAAAAGCTGGTTGGGCCACCGCCGAAATGAAAGCCATTGGCTTCACCACACCGGCAGACCATGACACCGAACAATCACCTCAGGAACAATCATGTGGGTGAGATACGACGACATGCCCCCCTACCTGCCAGGCTGGGCTGTCATCGACGATCTCAATGATCTACGCGGACCCGACTACGGAACAGTGCATCTGCCCATCGAACTGTACTGGGGCGCCAAACCTGACTTCGACCTCGACCAGCCCGACCAACGCCGACCATACTTACAAGCCGTTCTCCGCGAAGCCCCCGACGAGACCTACCTCGCCCGCTTCATCAACCGGACAGTCCTCGAACACGACTGGCACCGGCTCCGACTCCCTGAATCACTCCGCCGCGCCTGGAACAACGCTCACCCATCATTGACCAACGAACTGATAGCCTCCTGATGCTGACACCATTCCAACAAGAAGTCGCCGCCATACTCGGCGAAGTCACTCAAGATGACGACTTCGCTGTCGGCGGTGGCGCGGCCCTCCAGCTTCACGGCGTCGTCGACCGCGTCAGCAAAGACATCGACGCCTACACCACCAGCTACGACCCTGCCGTCTACGAACGGGTCGAGAAGAACATGGTCACAGCACTGACCAGCCGAGGCTACAACGTGACCGTAACAAAACGACTCGACTGGTTCCGAGCCATGACCATCACCGAACCCCACACCGGTGAACAAGTCGGCATCGATCTCGGCGTCATGTCACGCGCCGCACCCGCCGAAAACATGCCACCCATCGGCCGAGTACTAGCTCTCACCGACGTGCGAGAAGGGAAACTCGATGCCCTCCTCAACCGTGCCGCCGCTCGTGATTTCACAGACATCGACGCGCTCATCCAAAACGGGCGCTGGGCACTCGACGGCATTGCTACCTCCATCCAGACCCGGCACCCAGAAACCTCCATCGAAGAAGTCGCACAAGCATTTGAATCAGTGAGCCAAGTCGACACCTGGGAATTCAGCGATCTCAACATGACAGACACCGACGTTAAAGAACTCGCCCAACGCTTCCACGACTACGCCCAACAACTCACCCAACTAGCCGCTTCTCAGGGGACTATCTCGTAACCGGGGTCTATCCTCGTAACCGGGTAACCCCACCAGTGAATCCTTTCAGGTTGTTTTCAGTTGTGCATGACACACTGAATCCATGCGCAAGACTTTGGGATTGGCCGCTACTGGTTTGCTGCTGTTAACCGGGTGTACTGCTTCCATTGAACGACCG